>JABIFG010000209.1 GCA_018650795.1 Fidelibacterota bacterium | reverse complement strand
TGGAGGATCCAGATTCAGTGCGTCAATAATACTTGTCAAGGCAGCCCTATTGGTGTGGCAACCCTCACAGGTATAATCTGTCAAATCTCCCTCACTGGTGGGATTAATGGCATCACAACTCATAAAAGAGAAACTCCACACGAGAAGTGTGGCAATCCATAGTTTTTGTATTAATCGCATTTGAATTTCACCGATAATATTTTTTTTAAGTTTTCAACATTCAGGACCTGTTGGTAAACCACACAAGCTCTGCAATTTTCTCCCTTGATGCGGCAAGGTGTATCCTCAAAGTCCCAACATGGTCTACAGCTTCGATCCCCTGCAGGACAAGTTTTATAGTCTTCCAGTCCACAAGGTTTCATCTCGTGACATGGCAACATTGAGAGAATGTAACGAATACCGGCAAAATTCAGTTTGTTCTCATGGATCTGTCTTTGAATACAAACAATCCATTCAATATCAGAATCTGTGTAACGCCGGTGACCGGAATCTAGCTTATGTGGGACGAGCAAGCCCTCGCGCTCATACAACCGAAGACTTTCTACGGAAAGATTTAACCGATGAGCAACTTCTCTGGGCGTATAGAGCTTTTCACCATGGAGTGGGTCAGCTGAGTTTTCAGTATTTGGGTTTAAATTCAATTAATTTTTCCGTATTCTGAAATACTGTATTTACAAAGTGTATGCCAAAACACCAGTGTTGTTGCTAATGGTTCTCATTTACATCGATTACTTGGAACTTTTGTGAGAAAAGCATATTATTAAATCAAAATCCTTGATTCACATCAGCTGATTTTGTTGATTATTTTGTAAGTAATGTAGTTATCCGATGTGAATTCGTCCGAGTTTCGAGAAATTATTCTCGCATCTGAGAGTGACTAAAATGGTAATATTTATCAATTATTCCTGGAGTGGAATCATTTGGTAGATCTTGAATTATGGTAATATTGGAGCGTGGAATACCTCAAACAAATATCACCGATTCCAATCACTTTGGATTTTTTTGACAGAGCACCTCTCGATGTGGCTCAAGCTCTTCTGGGGAAAGTAATCGCCTTCCGTGACAAACAGCAGTGGCTCCTGGCCAGAATCATTGAAGCAGAAGCTTATTATCGTCACGATAAAGCGAGCCATTCCTCGCTGGGATTTACCCAAAAACGAAAAGCCCTCTTCATGTCCCCGGGTACTATATATATGTATTATGCTAGAGGTGGTGATTCGCTGAATTTTTCATGTCGCGGTGAAGGCAATGCTGTCCTCATCAAATCTGCTTACCCTTTTACCTGTCAAGTTGCTGGGGTGGATTCATTAAAATCAATGCAAAAAAATAATCCTAATCGAGATGGAACTTCCCGCCCTATAGCCAAGCTCTGTGCCGGACAGACCCTGTTATGCAAGTCGCTAAATCTCAAGGTTCCTGATTGGGATGCTCAACAACTAAAACCGCATCATTTTGAGCTGTGGGATGATTCCTACTCCCCCGAGCAGGTTATCCAGACTACTCGTCTGGGGATACCACAAGATAGAGATGCTCATTTACCGTATCGGTTCATCGACATGAGCTTTGCCGATTATTGTACAAAAAACCCACTTCGAGTTCGAAACTTTCAGATAGGGAGAGATTACACTATCTTGTCGCCATGAAAAATCGAATTACCTCCATATTACTCCTTGTGCACTTTTGCCTCCTACCCTTGTTTGCAAGTCAGACTGGAGAGGGTTTATCCCTGGAAGCTCAGCTCCAAAAACAGGGATTGGTTAACATTCACTCCCTCGCCCCTGATATCCTGGTTGAATTGAAGTATTCGACTCTGGACAATTTTCTGGCTGCTGATACCTATGATGAACTGGAGAATTGCTATTTGCAGCCCAAGGCCGCAGCCATGCTGAAGGAAGCTCAGGATTTGCTCAAGAAGTCACATCCTGAATTATCGTTGCTGGTCTATGATGGCGCTCGTCCGCGGTCTGTTCAACGGAAAATGTGGGCACTGGTCGTTAATACACCTTCAGAAGATTATGTGGCTAATCCGAATAGGGGCTCTGTCCATAATTTTGGCTCTGCAGTTGACCTCACAATCGCTACACTAGATGGGGTTCCACTGGATATGGGAACAGCCTTTGATTATTTCGGGCAACTGGCTCAACCTCGCCACGAAGATCGATTTTTAAAAGAAAAGAAACTGACCCGCCAACAGATTGACAATCGTCAACTTCTGCGAGATGTGATGACCAGGGCTGGCTTTTTGTCCATATCTATTGAATGGTGGCATTTTAACGCTGTACCAGTCAAAGTAGCTCGTACTCAGTATAAAATTATTGAATAAGGATCTCTGCATGTTATCCAAGACGAAACTGATTCTCCTCCTCATTCTGGCTTTCATTACGACAGCCAGTAGCATGTCAAAACCTGGCAATTTACCCAGTGATGAGTTTGCCCGACGCAGAGCTATTTTTTTAGAGGAACTCCGAGACCTGGACGCCTGCGCTATATTCCATACTGCCCCATTTTATGAGCGTAATCACCATGTTGAATACCCCTATCGACAAGACTCTGACTTTTTCTACTTAACGGGCTGGACCCAGATCGAAGGCATTCTGGTCTTCACACCTCAAAAAAAATCTGAAGGCAATGCCGAAGTTTCTATTTTTGTGGCACCTCGCGATCTCAAAAAAGAATTATGGACAGGTCCCAAACTTGGCGTGGGCGATGCCAGAATACTACCTGGAATTGATAGTGCTTATGATTACAGCGAGTTTTATGATCGGTTAGAAAAATTAATGACTGGATACGAGAGATTGGTGGTCTCATTTGGCAATGACACAGCCTTCGAAAATGAGTTTGAAAGAAAAACTAAAGACACCAGTTGGGGTCCTATTCTGGTTCAGGAGGCATCCTCATTACTCAAATCTCATCGACTTATCAAATCGGACGCTGAAATTGAATCCCTTCAAAAAGCGATTGATATAACCAACCAATCCCTGAGAGATGTTTTACCAATTATTCCTACACTCAATTTTGAGTATGAAGTTCAAGCTGAAATTGAATATGGATTCTCGAAACGAGGATCCGTCCGTCTGGGGTTTCCTTCCATTATTGGAGCCGGAAATAACACTACTTACCTTCATTATGAAGACAATCATGGTGAACTCACGGCAGGAAGTCTCTTATTAATGGATGTTGGAGCAGAATGGGATTATTATTCGGCAGATATCAGTCGCACGGTTCCTGTTTCCGGAAAATTCAGCACTGAACAGAAAGCAATTTATCAATTGGTATTGGATGCACAGGCAGCGGCTATCAAGAGTGTGAAGCCAGGTGTTTCATGGCGTACACCTCACGAAACAGCTGTTGAAATCCTCACCTCAGGTTTGGTTGAGCTAGGATTATTGACAGGTGATCCGGCTGATCTGATCCGCGATAAATCTTATCGTAAATTTTTTATGCATGGCACTTCTCACTGGCTGGGCCTGGACGTCCATGATGCGGGTGGTCGCGTCGACGGAAATGGCAAACCGCATATACTTAAAGCTGGCATGGTCCTCACAGTGGAACCCGGTATATATATTATTGAAGCCGAGGATGTGGAACCACGCTGGTGGAATATTGGTGTCCGAATTGAGGACGATGTGTTGGTAACACGGAAGGGACACCGTGTTTTAAGCCAGTCTATTCCTAAAACTATTCAAGAGATTGAAGCATTGATGCAGCCCTGATAGGCTGCTGATTTCTCAATAAGTTAAACGTTTGACATGCGAATAACTCCCGTCTATATTGCGCGGCTTTGACAATGAAGATAGTACTGAACACATTGCCGAGAGGCAAATCGGAGCAGGTCTTTGACAGCGTAGCACAGCTACAACACGATGAAAGCATAGAGTGGAAACCACTCCGGCTAGAATCAAAGATAAGCATCGACCGACAGGGTCAAAATTTTTATCTACACGGAATGATCTCTTGCACAGGGCTTTTTATTTGCGAGTCTGGCATGGAGGAGTTTGAAGATACCCTGAAGAGTGAAATTGAAGTCATGCTGACCTTTGATTCCAAATATCTGGAGTCCTATGAGGGTGATGAGATTTACCATGTTCCTGCTCACCAGGCAGAATTTGATCTCTACCCGCTGATCCATGATGCCGTGTTGCTAACCATCCCCATTTCACATCGATGTGGTCCTGATTGCCAGGCAGGTAAGGACTTGCAAAAAAATATCAGGCAGGATGAAAAACCGGATGAACGCTGGGCTAAGCTAAAAGATTTGTTCAACGAATAGGAGAATTTAACTCGTGGCTGTACCAAAAAGAAAAACCTCACGGGCCAGAAGAGATAAACGTCGTACACACTGGAAGGCGACTCTTGCCGGTCTTATCACCTGCTCAAACTGCAGCGAACCAAAATTACCACACCGTGTGTGTCCCCATTGCGGATACTACAAGGGAAAACAGGTTACCATTCCTAAAGAAGTTTGATTCCAAACATGAAAATCGTGGTTGATAGTATGGGGGGCGATAATGCCCCTTTTATCAATATTGAAGGTACTATTCAATACTTGAATGACCCTAAAAGTATTGGTGAAGTCATACTTGTGGGAAAGGAGGATCTGATTCGTGATGAACTTCAAAAACGATCTTTTAAAAGTCCTCGCTTACATATCCAACATGCCTCTCAGGTACTGAGTATGGATGAGTCCCCTACCCGATCATATAAAGAGAAAAAAGATTCCTCAACGCGTGTCGGTATTGAGCTGGTCAAGACAAAGAAAGCAAATGCTTTTATTTCTGCCGGGAACACTGGCGCAACCATGACTTATTCTCTGCTCTCTCTCGGTCGCATCCCTGGGGTGGATCGCCCCGCAGTGGGCGCTTTTATGCCACATGAAGAAGGTGCCACACTCTTGCTGGATGTTGGTGCAGTGGCCGAAGCCAAGCCCAAGAACTTACTGCAATTTGGTATTATGGGAAGCATCGTTCACCGCTATATAACCAAAACAAAAGAGCCCCGAGTAGCGCTCATGAGTATTGGCGAAGAGTCTGAGAAGGGTACTCCCCTGGTCAGAGAGGCCAAACGTCTCCTGGAAGCATCCCATATAAATTTTAAAGGTTATGCTGAAGGTCGTGATGTTTTCAACAACAAGTTTGATGTTATCGTTACCGACGGATTTACAGGTAATGTTTCCCTGAAGCTGGCCGAGAATACATTTAAAACTCTATTTACTATGATAAAGAGTAGGCTGGATCGTCCCAGTCGACTTATTGGCGCACGCCTTATTAAACCAGTATTCACTGAATTGCTGGATATTTTTGATCCAAACAATTATGGTGGTTCTCCCTTACTGGGTATCAAGGGCATTTCTATCATAGCCCATGGATCTTCAAACGAAAAAGCAATTAAAGCGGCTCTCTTTGAAGCCCAAAGTCTCATAAAATCAAATTTGATCGATGTCATTGAACAGGAAATTACAAAATCCCTATCCAGTATTACCTTCACGGATATGGACGAACAAATCATCTACCATTAACCAATCGGGAACTAAAATATGATCAGAGCTGCTATCACTGGAGTCGCCTCCTATGTACCAAAAAAAGTAATTACAAATTTTGATTTGGAGAAAATGGTTGATACAAACGACGAGTGGATTGTCAGCCGCACAGGTATCCGGGAAAGACACATAGCAGCGGAGGGTGAAGCCAGTTCTGACATGAGTGTGAGTGCGGTTAACCAGCTATTGGATGAAACTGGAACCAAAGCTGACGAAATTGATGCCATCATTGTAGCTACTGTCACACCCGACATGCTCTTTCCATCCACAGCCGCCCTCATTCAAGAAAAGATTGGTGCCAACAATGCCTGGGGTTATGATCTTTCAGGCGCTTGTTCTGGATTCCTTTTTGCACTAAAATCTGGTGCCTCACTCATCCAGACCGGCTCTAAAAAAGTCATTGTGGTCGGAGTGGACACCATGAGTTCTATTCTGGATTATACTGATCGAAATACCTGTATTCTCTTTGGTGATGGGGCTGGTGCAGTGCTCCTGGAACCCACTGAAGACGAGAATTATGGAATAATTGATGACATCCTCCGGATTGACGGTAGTGGTGCAGATGCACTGCATATGAAGGCAGGGGGTAGTCGTAAACCAGCCACTCATGCCACTGTTGATGCCAGGGAACACTATATCTGGCAAGATGGACGCAGCGTTTTCAAACGTGCCTCCAATGATATGGCCCAAGTCAGCACCGAAATTCTGGAGAAAAACAATTTCAAAGCTGAAGATGTTGGAATTTTTATTCCCCATCAGGCAAATAAACGAATCATCGATGTTGCCGCCCGCAAGGCCGGCTTTACCGATGAGCAGGTTTTACTCAACATCGATAAATATGGCAATACAACTGCCGGCACCCTTCCCATCGGCCTGGATGAAGTAGTACGTAATAAGCGACTAAAAGATGGCGACCTCGTCCTATTGGCTGCATTTGGAGCTGGGTATACCTGGGGCAGTATTTTGCTACGATACGGACCCGGTAAGAAAGGGTAATCATGAAACGTGCTCTCGTATTTCCCGGACAGGCTTCACAGTATGTTGGAATGGGACAAGATATTTTTGATAAGCATCAATTAATCAGAGATATGTACACCACGGCTAATGAGATGCTTGGCTTCGATGTAGCCGATATCAGTTTTAATGGTCCTCTGGAAGCTTTGACCGAAACCAGGGTAACCCAACCCGCCCTGTTTGTGGCATCAGTTGCTCTTTTTTCGCTCCTTCCAAAATCCTTTAATTTTTCTATGACAGCAGGTCATAGCCTGGGTGAGTTCTCTGCCCTCTTTGCTGCTGGAGTGCTCAGTTTTGAAGATGCCCTCGCCATTGTGAAGGTACGTTCCGAAGGGATGCAAGCTGCTGGAGAAAGTCAATCTGGGACCATGGCCGCCATTTTGAATATGTCACGTGAGGATATTGCCAAAGTATGCAAACATGCTACTGCCCGAGGTATCGTACAGGCGGCTAATTTTAATTCTCCTGGACAGATAGTTATTTCAGGTGAAACCACAGCTGTACACTATGCTATGGAAATCGCTAAAAATTTAGGGGCTCGTAAAGCTCTGGCCTTAAATGTGAGTGGTGCTTTCCACTCTCCGCTTATGTCACCGGCAAAAGCAAACTTGGAAGCCATCATTAAGAAAACAAATTTTAATAAAGCTCGTGTTCCTGTCATCGCCAATGTGGATGCCAGCCCAACATCTGACCCAGTAAAAATCAAGTCCAATCTGATCGACCAGCTTGAAAATCCCGTTTTCTGGGAGGATACAATTCAATACATGGTCAGGGATGGAGTTGATGAAATTGTTGAAATCGGTCCTGGAAAAGTGCTCCAGGGATTGGTCAAGCGCATTAACCGGGATACAGTAACCAGCGGAATAGGAACCCAGGAACAATTGGAGGCAATATCATGATTGATTATCAAGGAAAAGTTGTCATCGTCACAGGATCTACCAGAGGTATTGGCTACCAGATAGCCCTTTCACTGGCAGGACTTGGTGCAAAGGTGGTTGTCAGCAGCCGCAAAGCTGAGGATTGTCAGAGAGTCCAGCAAGAATTTGAGGCACAGGGCTATACCTGTCTTGGTGTTGCTGCTGATGTCTCATCAATGGAAAATTGTAAAGCACTGGCGGCCACAGCCCTTGAAACCTTTGGCCAGGTGGATGTCCTGGTAAACAATGCTGGAATCACACAAGACAATCTCATCATGCGCATGAAAGAAAATCAATGGGATGATATCATGAATATCAATCTCAAAAGTGTGTTCAATATGTCTCAGGCTTTGCTAAGAAATTTTTTGAAATTGCGAGGGGGTCGCATTATAAATATTACTTCCGTGGTAGGACAGATGGGCAATGCCGGACAATCTAATTATGCTGCTTCAAAGGCTGGTATTATTGGGTTTACGAAGTCTCTGTCAAAGGAAGTAGGCTCAAGAGGAATCACTGTGAATGCTGTTGCACCTGGTTATATTGCCACCGATATGACCGACGCGATCACAGATGACGCGAAGGAAAAACTGTTTGCACAGATCCCTCTGGGTCGTATTGGAGAACCACAGGATGTTGCCAATCTGGTAGCTTTTCTGGGTTCTGAACAGGCTGGTTATATCACAGGTCAGGTCTTCAATGTTGATGGCGGCCTGGTCATGCAAGGATAGAATAGAACGTTAGGAGGAAAGAATAATATGTCAACCTTTGAAAAAGTACGTGATGTTATTGTCGAAAAATTAGGTGTTGATGCTGCAAAGATTACCGAAGATGCTTCATTTATTGATGATCTTGGGGCCGACTCACTTGATACTGTTGAACTCATTATGCAGTTTGAAGAAGTCTTCGATATTGAAATTCCCGATGAAGATGCTGAAACCATCACAACTGTTGGGAAGGCCGTTCAGTACGTTGACAGTAAGCTTGGATAAGCTTTAGTCAAAACATTCTGAAATAAAACTGGGTTCACTGATGGGTCTGGGGTTGAATCCTGGCTTTACGGTGAACCCAGTTTTTTTATAAGGGAGTCGCATGAAAAAGCGTGTTGTTATCACCGGGATGGGGGTTGTCTCACCGCTGGGGAATGAAATTGATAAATTTTGGAACAATCTGGTCGCCGGCACCAATGGCGTAACCACCCAAGATTGGTTAGTTGAAGAAGGCTACAATGCAACGGTAGCAGCCACTGTAAAGGATGATCTTCATATTGACGATGTAGTTGATTTTAAGGAAGCACGTCGCATGGATCCTTTTACAAGGTACTCTGTCCACTCTGCTAAAACAGCCATCGAGCAAAGTGGTCTGGATACATCAAATGAAGACCCCTCTCGCATGGGTGTCATCATTGGAAGTGGAGTCGGTGGTCTTTATACCTTTGAAGAACAACATGCCATGCTGATTAAACGCGGACATCGACGTGTCAGTCCCTTCTTTATTCCCATGATGATTCCAGATATTGCTGCAGGCTATGTTTCAATTATTTGGGGGCTCAAAGGTCCTAACTTCTCTGTGAACTCAGCTTGTGCCACTGCTGCTCACGCTATTGGGCTTGGCATGCGTGCTATTCGATATGGGGATGCCGATGTAATGGTTTGTGGTGGAGCAGATGCAGCTCTCACAAAAATGGGTTTTGCTGGATTCGCCAATATGAAGGCACTCACCTTCAATCCTGATCCAGATTCTGCCAGTCGACCTTTTGATAAGGCTCGCGATGGCTTTGTCATGGGTGAGGGAGCTGGGGTTTTTGTTCTCGAGAGTCTTGAACATGCCGAGGCGCGTGGTGCCAACATACTAGCAGAACTTTCTGGCTTTGGAATGACAGCAGATGCCTATCATATCACCAGTCCTGCTGCAGGTGGTGAAGGTGCAAATCGAGCAATGAACATGGCACTGACCGATGCAGATCTACAGCCTACAGATATTGATTACATCAATGCCCATGGTACTTCAACACCAGCCAATGATAAAAACGAGTCCATTGCCATTAAAAATGTATTTGGTGAGCATGCCTATAAACTTTCAGTGAGCTCTACAAAATCGATGACGGGTCACTTGCTCGGTGCTTCGGGTGGAATTGAACTGGCTGCGCTTGTAAAAACAGTCATGACCAATACAATTGCTCCTACCATTCATCATGAGAACCCTTGTGATGAATGTGATTTGAACTATACACCTGGTGTATCTGTTCAGCGGGAGGTTAGAGCAGGTATAAGCAATTCCTTTGGTTTTGGTGGTCACAATGCCGTGCTGGCAGTTAAGGAATATAAGGCCTGATTTTACGCTTATGAGGATTTTGGGGAAACTCTTCAGGAAGAAAGATTTGAAGCCAGTGATCTCTGATCACTTTGCCAAGAATCTCTCTACATTAGAAAAAGCTTTAGGCTATGCTTTTTCCGAACCACATTTGCTAGAACGAGCGTTAACCCACAGTTCATTTGCCAGCGAGAACAATATTCGCTACTCCTATGAGCGTCTTGAGTTTCTAGGAGATGCCGTACTACAGTTGGTCGTATCAGATTATCTCTTTAAAACCCACTTGCATCTGAATGAGGGAACTCTTACAAAGTATCGAACCATTTTGGTAAACGGCAATTACCTCTCGGAATGTGCAAATCGCCTTGATCTGGGGAAATGGATTCTCCTCAGTGACTCAAGTCGTCGGGGAGGACAGCGCGATAATGATTCCATTATGGCAGATGTTATCGAATCTCTTATCGCAGCCATTTATATGGATGGCGGTTACGAGCCGGCGGCTCGCTGGGTAAAAAAACACGTTATCGCCGAAAAAGCCGATTATGCAGCTGAATTGCAGTCCTTTAATTACAAGGGACAGCTCGCCGAAAAATGTCAGCGTCTTAAAATGGGTAACCCCACTTTCGAGGTAACCAAAACTACGGGTCCAGACCATGACCCGTTTTACATGATACAAGTTTCAATTGATGGCACCGTGGTTGGTTTTGGCGAAGGGCGCAATAAAAAGGAAGCCAGTCAACACGCTTCTGAAGACACACTTAAAAACTGGGACGTCTTTTTTTCCGAAAAACATTAATATCAGACTTTTTCCAACTCCCCAACCTTTTCACCCGCTAAAATCGTATTTCCCTTAAATTGCTCTGTAATTTCCAGTGGTCATTAATCCAATTGCCATATCTCCCCCTTGTAGCACCTTAAATTGGCACTATATTTCCTAACTATTCATTACTATCAGACATTTGATCCTTTGTTAGAATTTATTTTAAACATTTCCAAAGAAGGAATCTTCAGGAAAGAACTTATGAACATCTTAATACGTATAGCGATTGTTACTATTTTCTTGACTGGTTTTGCTCTAGGATATCACCATTCCTATCAATTTGAAACCATCGATATCAACCATGGACTTTCTCAAAATAGCGTCATGACAATTACCAAAGATAAGAATGGCTTTATGTGGTTTGGTACTGAAGATGGGTTGAACCGCTATGATGGGGTCACGTTCAAACAGTTTCGCCACAATCCCATGGATTCCTCTACCATCAACTCAAATTCAATTTATTCAAGTCTCCTGGATAGTCAGGGAAATCTATGGATTGGCACCTATGTTTCGGGTTTAAATAAGTATGTTGATGAGACAGAATCATTTATCCACTATCCCCATGACCCTCTGGATAGCCTCTCTCTGGGTGATGGTTCGATCTGGGGATTGCAAGAGGATCATGAGGGCTATCTGTGGATTGGGACCTCAGGTGGTGGTCTTTTTCGATTAAACCCCAATACAGGAATCTCTGTCCCTGTAAAAAACCTCATTTCAAATGAGGGTACACTGGCAGATCAGGTTGTTTATGGTCTTTTTGAGGACCATGAACACCAACTCTGGATATCAACCCTGAATGGGTTGAGTGTCTTGAATTTGAAAACCTACGCTCTTAGAACCTATCGTTATGACAAAGATGAACCATCCTCGCTTTTTGACGATAATGTTAATTCTGTTTACGAAACTTTTGATGGTGAACATTATCGGATCTGGGTTGGTACGAATTGGGGTGGCCTGGATAGCTATGATCCTGAAACCGACAGCTTTACTCATCACGGATATAAATCAACGATCAATCCTGATTATCTGGAAACCGGTGTGAGTCGCATGGTTCAGATTGGCAATGATCGTCTGTGGGTTGGCACTGAATCGCAAGGTATCTTGATTTTAGATCTAGAGGGAAACCTGCTGGAGACTATTGGTAAGAAAGTATATGATGATACTGCCTTGAACGATGATGCAATTCGATCATTCTACAATGATGGTGATATTGTCTGGGTTGGAACCGCAGGTGGTGGTGTCGGCAAATATATGCCCCATCGTAAAAAATTTCACAGCCTGAGTTATGATCCTCTGGACTCTGATGGATTGCATGACAATCGCATACTAAAAATCGTCAATGACAGTAAGGGCAACCTCTGGATAGCTACCTGGACATCAGGTCTAACCTATTTCAATCCGGAGACTAAAGCCTTTAAAAAATATCAGCATAATCCGAATGATCCTGGAAGTCTCAGTGATGATGGTCTTCAGGATATTATTGTGGATCAAAATGACAATCTCTGGGTTATTTCTGCCAGCACCAATCTCGATTTGCTGAGAAGTGATTCTGATACATTTATCCACATCAAAGCTGACCTTGATGACCCAAAAGGATTGCAAAGCCAGTATTTGCTTACCATGTTTGAGGACAAAGAAGGGTCCATCTGGCTGGGGAGTTGGGATGAAGGACTCTTCCGCCTCAACCCATCCAAACTCGAATTTGAGGTCTTTCGAACCCCTTCCATCGGTGATATAAATCTCGGTAATATATCATTCTATGTCATGTTTGAAGATTCGCGTGGAACCATCTGGATCGGAGCTGAGAATGAAGGTTTGATCGGATTCGATCGCAAAACGATGACTCTGAAACAATTTAAAGCCTCTCCAGGAGACCCCCTGGCTTTAGCCAATAATGATGTGATGTGTTTCTATGAGGATGGAGATGGCTATATCTGGCTGGGAACATATGGTGGTGGGTTAAGTCGTTTTGACCCCCGCAATGGTTCTTTTCAGAATTTTTCTACAGAAGATGGATTACCGAGTAGTGCTATCTACGCCATCTTTCAGGATGATCATGGTGCTCTTTGGATGAGTACCAATTCCGGTTTAGCCAAGTACCATCCCAAAAAGAGAATAATCAAAGCTTATGGTATTTCAGACGGAGTTCTCAGCAAAGAGTTCAATCCTGCTGGCTGTCAGCTGGACAATGGTTGGATATATTTTGGCGGAGTAAAAGGTATCACGTACTTTCACCCTGATCAAATTAAGGATAACCGCAGTATCCCGCCTGTAAAATTCACAGGTTTATCGATCATGAATGTTCCCGTCGGTATCCAACAACAAATTAAAGATCGAGTCATCTTAGAGAAGTCGATCACGACCACCCCAGTACTGGAATTGTACCCGGATGATCTGTTCTTTAGCTTGAGCTTTGCCAGTCTGGATTATTACCATCCGCGTAGCAACAGCTACGCCTATTACATGGAAGGTTTTGACAAACAGTGGCGACAGTTGGGTCATCAACGTAGTGTTACTTTTACAAATCTGCCACCTGGAAAATACAATTTCCATCTCAAGGGCAGCAATAATGATCAGGTCTGGAATAATAATGGACCCTCTCTTAAAATTATAATGCACCCAGAGTTCTATGAAACATGGTGGTTTATTTCCAGCAGTGTTTTACTAGTCATCCTGATTGGCTTCATAAGTTATCGTTTCCGTACAAATTTTCTGGTAAATCGAGGTAAGGAGCTTGAAATGCACAACATCCAGCTCAATGCCCAAATAGAATCTCGTCGCAAGGCCCACGTAAAAGCCAGTGAAAGAGCCAATTATTTCCATGCAGTAATTTCTCAATCCCCCATTCCAATGGCCATTCACAACTCTGAAGGTAATATTACTCATCTTAATTCAGGCTGGGTAAAACTTTGGGGGGCTGATAGTCCCGAGGATATTATTAGGGATTATCATGTGGAGGAGGATAAACAGGCAAACCAGTTATCCCTGGGCAAAAGTTTCAGGAAGGCAGTAGAGGGAAACATCATCGAAATCCCCGAGGTTAAATTCATTACTGATAATGGGAACACCAGGGTTGTTCATATGCTCCTTTATCCTCTCAAAAATATTGTCGGGATGACGAATCAGGTCATGGTGTCTCTGGAGGATGTAACAGAAATTGCTCGTCAGCGGAATCTTTTGGAGAAATCAATTCTCGAAAAGGACTTGCTGCTTAAAGAAGTGCATCATCGCGTAAAAAATAACCTGCAACTTGTGGCCAGTTTGCTGGGCTTGCAAAAAGCGGGGACGGAAAATGATAAGACACTTCAAACTCTTGATGATATAAAAAATAGAGTCAACTCAATGGCACTGGTTCATGATGCACTCTATAGATCACCTGAATTTGATAATGTAGACATATCCTCATATATCCAGGATCTGACAGACACTCTTCACGCAGCCTTTGGGCAGCATGCTGTACCCATTGAGATCAAAACACAGATTCCAGAAATCAATTTGCCCGTGGATATAGCTGTACCTTGTGGATTAATGATTAACGAAATGGTGACCAATTCTTTGAAGTATGCTTTCCCCGACCTTGACAAACCAGACAAACAAATCATCATTCGATTTACTGAATATGAGCCTGATTGTCTACGCCTCGAAGTCATCGATAATGGGATTGGCCTACAAAAACCCGTGGTCTGGGATTCAATCCATTCTCTCGGTTTATATCTAATCAAAATTTTGTCTGAGCATCAGCTCATGGGATCAGTCAATTTGAAAGACACCGGGGGTGCCCATTTTATCATCGAATTTCCCATCCATCCCAATTTTGATGATTAGGGTCATATTGTGTTATACGTAGATTACCAAAAAGTTGTTTCCAAGCAGAACCCACGATATGGGGGGGATTTTTTAGCCCGCATACGTCACACTTCGAGAACCTCAGTGAGACAATAATGATGATTGTCTTCCTGAGGGAGTCCGTAGGACGGACTCGAAGGATAGCAGGTTAATTAGCCTCCGAGAACCTCCAGCCTACGTTTGAACTTCGGTAGGGCAGGCTAGCAGACGATCTAATTATTTAATTTTACTGGGGCTTAAACGACCAAACAACAGGTCGGTGGTCGGATATGACTGAACTGTAATCACCAAAGACCTCATCCAGGCGAATCGTGGCAACGGTGGAGTGTTTCTCTTCATCAAAGAGTGACCGACTGATTAAAATATTGTCTATAAAACTACCATAACTGGGATAGGATGCATCCCTGGCAGCCCCTGTCGCTGCAAGGCTATCTGTGGCAAAACGGAAGTTATCACCATCATTTAGGAATGCTTCAAAGCTGTATTGTCCTGAATTGTCGGCGTCATAGATATCATCGTTCCAATCACCTGGAATCACAAAATTGCTATCTCCCCAGGCCATTTTACTGCTTAGATACTCATTGAGCATACTCGAGGCCTGATGGCGACGTTCCACACCATCATTGCAACATTTCATATGGACATCGATGATATTGAGTGTTTGTTCATGACCGCCATATTCATAGAGGAAGGTGACTAAAAGGGGTGGGCGGCTGGCAAAATTGTAATCATCGCTGGCGAATATATTTTCTGTGAATATGGGTAGGAATGAGTCTTGCTTGTAAACGATAGCCAGATGCATAAAGGAGGTCTCATCAGAGATGATCACAGAGTATTGATCGAGTTGATCAACAATATTCTCCAAAGCAGCCTTATCTTGAATCTCCTGCAAGCAGTAAATATCAGCATCCAGAGAATCCATGATGAGTTCAACTCTAGCTGTGGTGCGAGCCCCTTGCTGAGGAAAATTTTCAATATTCCAGGTGACAATGCTGATGTTTGCATCACTATCAATTGAAGGAATCTGTGGTCCCGTTGGTAAGTCTGATTCTACAGGTTCTGCACAGCCTATCATTAGGGCTATCAGAAGAAAAATGGGGAGCTTGATGGAACTGAATCCTGGCACTAAAGTTAAGACTGTCTTATTGGGTCATATTGAGCTGCATTAATACGGGGCGATGATCAGAAATAATCAGTTCATATTCTTCCCAACTACCCAGCCATTCAGTCACCGGCAAGGTCTGAATAGTGCTACCATTTTCAAATTCATCAAAAAAGCCCTTCCCGATCAGAATGTGATCAAGAAAGCTGGGCCAGCTTGGATAAGATGCCTGTTCCACATCTCCAGCAATACGATCCGTGGCAAATCTGAAATTTTCAGGATCATCGAGAAAAGCTGTAAAACTCTGGGTAACGCCGACATCATCCAGTTGATCATTCCAGTCTCCCAGGACAATGATGTTTTCTTCACCCATTTCCATACCCAGACTCAAATATTCATGTAGTTCTGCGACTGATTTTTTACGCCTTTCAAGACCATTTCCACAACATTTTAAGTGCAGGTCGATAATCGAAACAGGCGTTCTTTGCCCATCAACTGTCCAGACAAAATCTACTCGCAAGGGAGGACGACCAGCAAAGTTATAATCTGAATGTGCAAAAGGTTCTTCACGACCCACATAGGCCAGCACACTCTTCTTGTAAATAACAGCCTGATCAAAAAAGCTGGACTGTCGGGTGACTTGAAAATCATAAGCCGGTAAAAGCTCCATCATGATTGCAAATTGCTCAAGACTTCCGATCTCCTGAACGGCGTAAACATCTGCGTTAATTTTTTGCATAATTTCAGCCACTGCCGTAATTGTACTATCATTGGATTTTGGGAACCACTCCATATTCCAGGTAGCTACATCTAGGTAGTTCTCCCTATCGAAACTAGGTACCTCATATTGCCATCTATTTAGTTGGGTAGACTCACCTGATACCGGGCTATTTTGAGCCTTGCTAAAATCGCGTTTCCCTGCAAAGCTTCTGGTTTTCTCAAGCTCGGATAGTTGTTTAGCCATGTCAAGATCTGGACGAACATCATCGGTACTCAGAGTAAATAATACGCCTCTGGAGAAGGGTTGTTTATAGCCTGCCAGTGTTCCCGTCTCACGATGTATATAAAGTACGATATGCCCAATATTGCTGGCGCCACCATAACCCTGGACAATCAGAGTATGTGTCTGGGGATCCTCCCAGGGAGTGTTGTAGCCTGCATTGGTTCCACCTGAGACAATCAGATCAATACCGTCAACCAGATAAGCTAATTCCAGATTAGTAATTACTCTGTCACTGAAATCGCTCTCATCTTCATAGGTATCAACAAATTCAGCAAATTCATCTTCACGCTGATAGGGTACGCCGAGGTGAGACAGACCGATGATGCAATTAGCACCTTGATCCTTGAGCACCTTGATTTGCTCTCTGGCTGTAATAATTTCTTGGCCGAATTCTACACCTGCCGTTTGCCCTGGTAAGAGCTTTCTAGGTGTATTGGCGGTAGATAATCCGAATATCCCTAGCTTGACGCCCTGAAATGTTTTAACAAGATTTTCCTGAGGTGAATAGAGGTCACTCTTCAAATTCGCACCAAGCAAAGGGAAATGGGCTCTTTCGTTCAGCTTAGAAATGTTTCCCATCCCAAACATGAATTCCTGCAATCCTATAACAGATGCATCATATTCCATCTCATTCATCCAGTCAACCATGACGCGACCTGAATCCGCCATCCCAAGGGGAGTACCCTGGAAAATATTGCCTCCATCAAGCAAGAGTACTTCAGCTCCTTCGGCTGCTGCTGCCTGACGAATTTCCTTCACATAGGTGAACATGGCAGCGCCACCGCCGAGATCAGGCGGAAATTCGGGATTCATAAACCAGGCTTTGGAAGGTGCAATTCCCCCATGCAGATCGTTGGTGAAGAGTAGGTGAATCTTGAGATATTCTGGAGAATCGAATTTTTTATTGTATGTTGATGTCTGGGCATCCACAAAATCTGGCATTACAAGCACCAGAATTATTGCTACAAAGAAGAAGCCCAGTATGGGAAGTTTTTTCACAGACTATAACTCACAGAGATTGAATAGTTGGTTTTGGATTCCCGAACATTTTCATAAGTATTGGGTGACATTTCTACAGGGACAAAAATATCATAATACCTATACCCTACAGAAGAAAGTTGTACTGCCACATCAAATTGCAGCGGTCCACTTTTCCAACCGGAGCCACCGCTGAGAACTGCTTGAGAGAGTTCACTGTCCAGAGGAGATTCAGCCCAGCTAAAACCAGCTCTAAAAGGGACATTTTCGTTCACCCAATGTTCTATACCGCCACTTAAAGTGAAGGCTTCCTGCATGGGATAATCAAATGGGGAGTCAACCTCCAAAAGTGAATCGTCATAGCTTACCTCATATTGGGTCCAGTCCTGATAAGCCAACGACAAATAAACGGCTGTTGGCAAGCTGTTAGAAGGTTTCATCCTCAAACCAAGCTCCAGCCGGGCAGGAATATTGACCGTTGTACCAAGAGAATCAGACAACCATTCCAAACTCGGCAAGTCCAGTGTGGGATCGTAAAGGGGGTTAGCACCCTGACGTATGGACTCGATTGAATATGCCGTTTGATAGCTCGCGCTAATTCTCCAGTGCAAACCAAAATCCTTGATTACTCCCATATTGATGATGAGTGGAGTATTGTCCAACTCCCAGTTCTCGGTTTTTAGTAGATTCGAGGCGGCTGCCAGGGCAGAAACATCCGCACTATCCAAGACTGATATGCCATATTCATTTTCCAGGCCAATGCCATGGAGCATTCGCATTCCTAGACCAACTGACCAGGAGCCAAAGGCAGTTCCAACGCTGGCTCCAGTCGCTTGAATCACACCGGACTGATTTAAATGGTGATAGCCTATGAGAGGATCTCGGTTGATATTTGGTGAGTAAAGGCTACCTCTGATCTCTTCTTTAAAGGTAAAAGTTGGAGTCAGAAAGGGCACTGAAGCCAGAGAGATAGCCAGCTGCCCTTTACCCCAGGTTGCTCCTCCAGAAAAGGTGTTTTGCAGACCCTTAGAAACCACATAGATGTTATTGGTAACCACATCTCCAAATTGATCAATAGCAGGAAAGGAGCGGTTCTCATTGGTTGCAATAGCACCAAATGAGCCACTCAGATTGAGACCAACAAACCCAGCCTGATTGGCAGGATTGCTGAAAGTATTCATGGCTGTACTATAGTCAGAGGTATTTGCGCCTGATAAGGCTACATCTCGACTATGGGACAAACCCAATTGATTCATGAGGAGTGGATTAAAATAGCTCTGAGCAAAAAGCGAAGAGCTTAATAATAACAGCATAAGCATGCTGAAAATTCTGGTAGGTCTCATAGTGTCCATGGAGGTCTTCTTATCATTCATTTTATGTATATTTGTCATATTCATCACCTAGAAAGCGTAATCCAATTGAATTCGGAAATCAGTAGATTCAGTAAAATAATTTATGCCTGTCTGAGGTGATCTTGAGGAAGCTGAAGGTGCACCAAAGGCATAATTGGAAATAGCAGATCCCTCATCCCAGGTGAGCTTGGCTCGTACTGCCCAGTGATTTCCCAAACGGGAAAAGGCGGTCAGATACCAGCGGATCGCTCCATTGGGAGAATCAAAAACCTGGAAATCGGTGTCTTCAAAACTCCAGAAAAAGCCCTTATAGTAGGCTATATGGCCGATGAGTTTGAAGCTTTCGGTAAAATTGTGTGTTACAGTGAAGCCCAGGGCATTTCCAGGACTATATGCCTGTCCAACTGCAGAGCTATTATTTGCTCCGGTCGCTAGATCGATGGTCAATCGTCGGCGTGGATCAAACTGAGTTCCAGAGTTCGCGTATGTAACCTGCAGTTGATCAAAACCAGAAAGTCTCATCCTGGCTGTAAAAATGGTTTCCCGGTTTTCATAACCAGTTGGGGCAAAGATATTGAATCTACCACGGGCCTGCCATTTTTGCCGCACTCGGAAGCGATAGTTAAAGGTGGGTCGATATTCGAGTGTTGCAACTGTGCGGAAATATCTCGATCCATCAGCTACCCGTTTCCAGGTATCGAAATTTGTCGTCAAAACCCAGGCACGATGCATTTGATAGCGACTACTGACATAGACACCCTGCTCAGCTTGAGGCTGTGATGCACCTGCATATAGATACGAAAATGCAGGGTTTTTCAAATAGTAGTAGTCTTCAAAAATACTGCTCTTGTAGCGTTGATAATTTGAAAAGCTACGCTGATAGGGATTGTCAAATCCCAGGTCATAGTCACGATATAGCACCATGAAATTAAAATTGTCGAATTGGAGATATGCATTTGCAACCAGCGCTCTTGGATCATTTTTAATGGATAGTATCTCACTATCCTTATCCAGGACAGCCCATTCAAGTTGTAACGCCAGATTGCTTATAACGGTGCTGAACTCAAGTCCCTGTACACGCCGATTAGATTTGGCCGCATCCCATAGTGAAGATGCTGCTGATGAAGCATGCATGGCAGCGACTTCTGTATCAGCACCATTTCCAGAGGAATTCAGAAACAATCCTGTGTTTGCAGGAAGTATCAGTGTAAGGAGTGGATCTGGTCGCAATTCCTTGTCATATAGACTTTCATAGCTGGAAAAACCCACAAAAGTTCCTGGAGTGAATTCATAACGAAGATTTCCACCATAGGTCACTTCCTCTACAGCATTCAGCATATCCAGAGTGTCTTGCACAAAGTAGTCCCAGTCAGCCCTTGGATACATTGTGATCAACGAGGTGAATGATTCACCATCCGTATTGAGTATTGCATCCCGATCATTTTTTGATGCGAAGGCCATGAGCTTAACCCTGTTAAATAGGGAGCCCTGGATACCAGCACCCTTCAGTGCATACTCTTGAGTTCTACTGAGATCTGAAAAAATACCATGAACACGCTTGTTCCAACCATAGCCGGAATAGCGAGGTGACCTGAAATCTGTAGACTGCATCACCAGTCCCTGAGCAATCGTAGCAGAATAGTTGCCCAGAACAAGACGATCCAGATGCAGTGGTCCCAAATTGTAATCAGAAACAGTAAATGATAGCTTCACTTCTGGAATATCACCACCGTCAAAATAGCGATGGGATTCGCCCAGGTGCCGATTGTAGGATATACCTGCTTTCCAGTGGCGGGAATTAGTAAAAGACAGTTTGTGAAGAATATCTGGTCTTGAAGCCGGATTATCAAGGAGCTCCGAATCCGCCAGATTCAAGAGTAGTAGTGTTGTTCCAACAGCCTCTTCCTCAGAATTGGTCGTAGGAATGGATTTCATCACCATGTTATACCAGACGTGCATTTGTCCACCTTCTGGTTCACTATAGGTCACGAATTCACGCAAATTACGGTAGCCATAATATGAGAGTCCGATGGCGTTTCTGAGCCATCTGGCTGATCCAATTGAGTCAACTTCCGTACGTAGTTTTAGAACTGCCACTGCATCAATCTGACTGACATTCTGGAAGGATACCAAGTCATCATAGGTGGCTGTGTTCACATTGATGGGTTCAGCCAGACGTTCCAGCCAGAGTTCCATCAATCCTTCACTAGCGCCTTCTGTAGATGTCCAATCCTCTACTTTCCGGTATTGATCTTGAAGACGAGTATTGGTTGAAGCGTTTTCATCTGGTTTCAGCACGAGTTGTGGTTTTAAGGCTTCTATATCGACGTGCTCTAGTTCGGAGATATTCACCAGTTCATAGATGCTCTCAAGCGGACCATGGTATTGCACATACTCATAAACCGCCTGCATTTGGTCTTCAGTGAGGGGCAAATCTTGTAACTCTGAGAGCGAGGCATTATTGACATCCACAGGGTTTGCCCAGGCCAGCGTCAGCATAAATACACTGATGATGGCTATATGCCCTACCCTTTTGAATATCATTGATATTTGTCTAATCATTTCTAAGCTCTAGAAGGGATCTACAAAGTCATAAGCCAGCGATAGTTGATGCGTCGCAGGGAGGACCGGATGGGTTAGAAGTGCATAATCCAAAGCGATTCCTTTAGCCTTGAAACTGAAGCCCGTCCCAAAGCGGTTGGGTTGTGATTGAATACCGGCACGTAATGTGAAAAAGGTATTCAGACCATACTCCAGACCCGCATGCAATTCAGTATCAAAACCTGGGCTACTCACCAGCATAAAGCTGGTTACAACCTGTTGGGTTGGTGCGTAGGAAAAACCAGCCTGAATGTCACGATGCAGGTTAAATGCTGCACTTCCTGTACCGATCATAGGACGATTGATATTGTGTGCAACCACACCAAGCCAGTGTCTTTTTGAAAGCGTCGCTTGAAAGCCCAGATCGACTGCAAAAGCCGTGGCACTTCCCAGATCCATACCATCAGAACCATCCCCAGTTACACCAGCAGATTGGCCATAATCAATGGATAGATATTTGAGTGTATAACCCATATTCAAACTTGATATCCGGTCTTCACGCAGGTTAAAGGCATGAGACAAGCCCAAAGCTGTTTCACCGCTGAGGGTGCGATCCTGGTAGGAGACAGACATGGATTCAAAGCTTAATCCAAGCTTCCCCAGGCCACTGGGCAGGTCAAGGACAGTCGCCAGGATACTGTGGGGTAAATAGGACTGATTGTAGATGCGTTGCGTACTGGCCAGAACCGTTCCATTCTCAATATTCCCAATGGATGCAGGATTGAGCAGGAGACTGCTTCCATCAACAGAATACGCGATATTACTCCCCATGAGCGCACCCATGGCGGCTGATTTATATGGTGTATCCGTAGTTACCTGTCCATATGACAGACCAACCAACACACTAAACATGATGGCGCGAAGCATATTTACATTCTTCATATTATTTACTCCCGATGACTACGGGAGCCATATCTGTCAAAATCTCGCCGGTGGAGCGGTTGACTGTTTCCAAATGCATGACATAAGTTCCTGGAGCCACAACCTGATAGATTTCATTACGACCATTCCAGGTTTTAGTTACCTCCAATGAGAGGCTGCGATAGTCTTCGAAAAGTGTGGTTACAATGTGCCCGGACATATCGAAAATCCTGAGCGTCACTCGTGAATTCGAGGGAAATTTATAAGTGTATTGTATTTTTTCAGCCAATTGAGGTACAAAGGGATATGGAGCAACTGAAAGACTGGTGCCACCATCACTATCTTCCCCTTCCTTATATGCTTGTATGTCACTGGCATAAGCAGCCAGAAGCTGTCCATCACCATTGTATTCACTAGCAACACCATCGACTTGAACCAGGTTGCCCACTTGAAGCAAGCTATCGGCAGTTAAATCGTCCAGTAAATGTGTGGTGTCCCAAATTCTTATGGTAAGCAATCCATCGGCATCTTCCAGGCCTATATTGGATCCACCGCCTACACCATCACTTCTGGATTGGACAGCACCCCAGACCCTTACAAAACTGCCCTGATTTGAGTCAGAGGCAAGTTCAGCACTGGTAATAGTTCTAATACCCGGCACAGGTCTACCTGTGGCAAGCTGGGTGCTTGAAAAATTGATGATTTGTTTGGTCCCATTATACTCAGACACCTCACCAACGAGATTGATGGAGTCACCCTGAACCAAGGCAGGATTCATTAGTCCCGTAGCCGATAGCACAATACCATAACCAGATTCATCCTGGACATAGGCTTCGGTTCGGTCCGTTCGAGTAATCCCCGAACCGATGGCAACAACCACATTTAAATTCACTATGGTTCCAGAGTAACTATTAAAATTTTCACGGATGGTTTGAATCGTCACCGGTGGAGGTGGATCTGCAATGGCAACCCCTCCAATAGAACTCGTTTCTGATAGGCCTGAGGTGTTCTCAGCAGTGATGTAATAAGCGAGAGTACCCTCTGCATTGGTGGCTGGTATCGTAGCGCTGTAGCTGTCATTACCTGAGGATGCCATGGCAAGGTCAACAGGTGTGCCTGTATCTGCTGGGAAGGTATATGTCAGTGTAACTGAACTTATGCCGGCATCATCAGTGACATCGGCAGAAATAACTACATCTTCTGTGGTCTCAGGATCTGAGGGTGTTGCGCTGATATTGCTTATCGCAGGCTTGACAATGGTCAGATCAACCACGGACCAGGTCTCAGCCAGGTTTTCACTGGTCTCATCATGACCGGTGATCCCATTGCCACTTGAAGTGGTTTCTGTCCCCTCTTCACCATTCCTGATCAGCTTAGACCCATCGAGATGGGTAGTCATAAAACTTTGATGCTCTACTGGTGTGTCAGCGGCGTAGCCTGCCACCAGACTTTTATCCAATGTATAAGCTGATGCTGTGGTACTATCTGTTCCCCAAATCAGATATTCTACATCTTCAACAGTAGTTGAAGTGCCATCCCAATGGAAAAGTATCAGGGATTCGGCAGTATTATCTAATTTGACATTGGGAGAGCCACCTATCGTAGATGTACCGTCAACTGCATCCAGCATATGATCTTTAAGTGAAAGATTTGGGCTGGAGCCATAGGTCGTTTCATAGTCACTATTTCGAGCCATACTCAAGATCAAAGAGCCACCAGCTGAAATAGTTGTATCAGGAAATCTGGCAATAAAATCAGTCGAGCTACTTGACCAATAGTCAGTACCACTGGGCAAGTTATAGTAATATTTTCCATTCACCTTATCTGTACCATCTGTCAAGTAGTAATCACTGAGATTGATGGCAGCGGCAGTGGGATTGGTGATCAATATGTATTCACCTGCTGAGGGTTGGAGTACAACCTCATTGATCAGGAGATGATCTGATGCCATCGCCAGATAGGGCATGAGCAGGATAAATACGCTTTGAATTATTTGTCTCTTCATTCTCTCACTTCTGTTTCATCGTATACAAAATCATTAAACAACACTATAGATACAAAAGGCGCCCAATAAGGACGCCTTTTGCGAATTTCAATAAAACTATTTCAGCAGCATGACCTTTTGAATAGCGGATTCATTTGGTGTAATCAACTGAATGAAATAAACACCTGAACTCAACTCTGAGGCATCCCATGACATGGAAAACTGGCCAGGTCCACTTGTTCCTTCAGCCAATCTAGCCACTTCCCGACCTCGAATATCCATGACTCGTAACATCACTTCTGAAGAGGATTCCAGCTTCCAACTCAGAGTTGTGCTGGGATTGAAAGGATTCGGATAAGCTGGATTCAAGCCAAATTGTGAAGGTTTGGTATCGATGACATCAATGTCACTGGTACTCATGATATCAGCATCATAAGCTACTAATAGTTGAAAAACACCATTATACTGACTTTCTACACCAAGGAATGACCATTCTGTGCCAACGGTAAGTGGTGTAACATCCACACCAGTGGTTTCCCAGATACGAACAACACAGGTATCAGATCCATCACCAATCAGAACGTTTTGACCACCACCTGCTGACCAGGTATCTGTGACAGTTCCCGTGATTTTGAGCCAGGTGCCTTCAAATTCAAGTTCATTAGCTTCACCAGGAGTTAGCACCACAGGAGCAGGAAGTGTATTTCCAGTTGAAATAAGCTGGTATGAGAAATCTGTGATCTCAACCGTACCATTGTAAATATCGATGACACCCACAACTGTGATTTCATCTCCACGGTTTAATTCAACCTGGTCATACTGAAAAAGATTGATCCCCCGTCCTGATTCATCCTGGATATAGGCTGCAGTATAATCGTCTCTAAGCAAACCTGAACCAATTGTAATGACACCTTCGACGGTAACTACTTCTTCCTCAACCGGATTAGCCTGAATTGAGGCGATGGTAGCGACTTCGGATGAGGCAATGGCCAATAGGTAGGTCCATGAGTCAAATTCACTGGTGTCAATAACTGTATCGTAGGTGGTGAAGGCTGTTGCAATTATTTCATACTCAAGGAAAGAATTGGCTGCCTGGGCAGGTATAATCCCCATCCAGGTACTGCCATTATCCAGCCACATTTCAGATTCATTCAAATGGGTTCCACCCGTTCCATACATAAGTGCGGCTGAATTGATAGTCTGAGTCTCATCACCAGCTACAATATCAATAGTTACGGTGATTTCATTGACTGAAGTTGCAAATTCTGGTGAATGGGTCTCGTTTGAAAAAGTTGGTGTTACCGTGTTTGAAGCAAAATCAGATAGTAACCGAGGATAAATATTATAAGTGCCACTATACTCGGAAACGACACCAATCACATCCACTGGCCAGACAGGTTCTGTAGAGCCATCTATCTCAGTTTCTTTGTCGATACGCATAACGGTGGTTCCGGAAGCATCAGAAATATCAATATTTGCATCTGATCCTGATGCTGGCCACGCATCACCCGTACCTGCATTACTGACAGCAAGGATCATTACAAGTTCACTTTCGTAGTTCTCGCCATTACTTGCTAATTCAGCAGCAGTGATCACCTGTGGGTCTGGAAGGGTGTTACCCGTGCTATTGACTACGATATCACCAGCAGTAGCTGGTAGGATTTCATATTTTCCATTATATTCGGCAGTCGTTCCTGTCACAGTAATCTCATCGCCCAATCCGAGATCAATAGGAACACCACCTAAATACATATCGATACCTGCGGTGGCGTCTTCTACCGTATATTCAGAGCCACCACCAGAAAAGTTTACACTGTTTACCAGACCAGTAATTGTAATCAGGGTCCCTAATGCCTGTCCACGAGCCTCCAGGATAGTCATGGCTGCGCTAATACTGACTGTTATCACAATGTCGTCAGTGTCTGTAGCAGCCTCATCGTCAGTTACTGTCAGAGAAAATCCCCAGGAGGTCGTTTCTGTCACCTCTGGCACTACAAAAGTGGCCACATCTGTAGTAGCATCGGTCAAGGTCACCGTAGATCCTGAAGTCTGTTCCCAGAGGTAGGAAACAATCGTTCCATCGGCATCAGAGCTAGCTGAACCATCAAGTGTTACTGTAGCACCACTGGCAACAGATTGATCCGCACCGGCATTGGCAGATGGTGGATAGTTTACGGTTGGGTCAAAAGTTTGATTTGTATTTAATGCCCCGGGAGAAAAAGGGCCATATTCCCAGGGTGATCCATCAATACCGATTCGGCCCATGGAGGAATCTACACCGGCAAAATCACCGGTGGCACTTTCCATAGCATTGCCTTCACTATCATTCATTTCACCCTCATAGGCAATGGCATCAACAACGCTACCATTTACCAAAAGCTCAACACCATCTGGAGCACCATTCTGGATGGACCCCGGTATAGATAAATCAACATTTGGAACAGCGGTAACACCTATGACATAAAATCCATAACCAGAAGCCTCATCAGTTAGAGTAAAGGCTGGCAGATCCAGACTCCAGATCAGGGCCCCGCCATTTCCATTATAGTGATCTATACTAACGTTAGTATATGTGCCAGCTGGTCCGGCAATTTCGATAAACTCTCCAGCATCAGTACCAGGCTGATCATAATCGATCTCGTTAATAAAGAGTTGCCCAAAGGCCAGTGAGGTCATCAGACTCAGGCTGATAAACACATTTAAAGCTTTCATAGAAAAAGTCCTTTTTAGTCCCAGATTGTAAATTGATTTGTTTATAAGAAATGTTGCGCACTTAGTCATTGGACCATGATAATAACCCGTTACCGGTGTCCATCCAAGACAGTTCATGGCAAGTTTTTACTTCTTACGAATAAGTGATGTATTTCACCGGAATGTGTTTGTTTGTCTCGGAGTTATTTATTCTCCAGATTCCAACCGAATTGACAGAAGAGATAGGGTGCTCCAAAGCTTATCCAGCCACCCAGGAGAGTATAGCGAATAAACATGGCCATATCTGTTGTATACCCGATGGAAATAAAGATCTGTTTCAGACCCATCCAGATCACAATGATGCCCACCATCCCGAGAACAAGTTTGGAAATGACCAGATTCATACCCGGTTTGAGACTGCAGGATAGATATTTCTTCTCGTGGAGATAGCCTGCTAAAAAACCGATAAATGCTGCACCACCTTTGATGGCAACCTCAGACAGTTCAGGAACTAACATAAACAGCCCCATAAGTAGTACAAAAATGATTAAGCTCTGACGGGTGGGACCGAGATAAAGCCAGCCCGGAGGTGTAAGTTTTAACAAGCAGGAATAAGCGTATAAGGTTAAAAAGCCAATGAGGAAACCACCCAAAACATCTGTCGGGTAATGTACACCGAGATAGACCCTCGAGAAGCCCACTCCAGCGATGAGAACAGCGGCGATCATGTAAGCGCGTTTGTCCTTGAGTTCATAGGCCAACCAACCCCACAACACCATAGCTCCCTGAGAATGTCCACTTGGAAAAGACCAGTCATCAGCATGCACGAGATGCTCAATGACCTCAGGTCTGGGAACCTGAAAAATACCTTTAATTACGGCGTTCAGCACAAAAGTGAATAGCAAGACCATGCCGACACGACCCATGACCTGTTTTCTCCAAAACCAGTAAGCCAGAGGCAGAAACAGGAGGAAAAATTCTTCATCACCGAGAAAAGTGAAAATTTTCATAATTGGCGTTAGCCATTCAGCACGTACGGATAAAACCCACTCCATTGCATCCTCCTGTCGATTTTGAATATGGAAATAACTTAGCCTTTAGATTGCAGTCAAACCATGAATTTGAAGCATTATACCAAATGAATTTCGTAAAGCACAATGTTGATCGCAAGCTTGGCAGTATTGGCGAGTTTAACAGTTGGACACGAATAGCACGAATGCGACTAATCCACACAAAAGCAGATACTGACACCTTTCGACTTTCGACCTTTGACTTATGACTTCTTTTAAAGATTCCAGGTCAAACGCCATTGATAACGCCAGCCCCAGGGTTCCTCCCCCTCAAGGGGGTGGGATTGCCATAGCGGGAAGTAGAGACCAGCAGTAAAAAATGATTTGTGCTCAAATCCAAAACCAGCGGCATAGTGAGGTTTAACTCCATCCCAACCCACCTCATCCATATCAACAATCATGCTGCTGGTAAAGACCTTGAGCTGAAATCCCGACAACCAATATCCACCTGATACGCTCAAACCAAGATATTCATTTGTATTTTCATTCAATTTGGTTTGTCCACGAAAATTTGGTATTGCTGCCAATCTATCCTGCCAAGCATAGTTGTGGGTGAATTGATAGGGATCTGGTGCTGATTCACTCTGAAAGCCAGCCTCAAATTGGACGCCTCCCACGAGCCAGTCCCAAAACACTCCTGAGAGGTCAGTTTGTGCTTTAAAAATTGAGAAATTACCCTGAGGACCTTTACCCGTAGCTCCCTTGACTCTGATATAGATCCTATCACCCTGGCTGGTCAGGGATAAACCTGAATAAGAACCTTTGATAATGCTAATGTTTTGATTTTTATTCCAGACCAGGCTGTCCGCATAATGATCATATTCAACAGTTAGACCCACCCGTTGATAGGTTAGACGAGGACCCTGGATCAGGAAAGTTTGCTTCCCAACGTATCGTGTGAAACCTGCACTGATACCGGACCAATCATCAAAAGTATGCGCCACGAGATGTGAAAAAAGACGCTTGTCCAAGTTGACAGGGTGAGCATAGCTGATGCGACCACCCCAACTCATTTCTGCATCATAGGGTTCGTGACCGTTAACCTCCAGACTGACGCGATGGCGATAATCACTTGGGTAAGCGGGCCACAGGTCCACACCAAAACCTGAAGTTAGTTTAATACCGAACCGTTTCGTCTCATCCCAGTCGGACCACATAGTGGGATTGATGGTCATACGATAGCTTGACCAATCCGGTAAAGCTCCAAAGGGTTGCAAATGAATATTGTCTCGTAGTCGCGGCCATTGGTTGTTATATCTGTAATATTCTGTTAATAGATGATGAGGATCCAGGACAACTTTCTCCACGTCAAACCTGGGTATCATCAGCGGCGTAGTTTGATTGATAGTATAATTATAGTAAGTGCTATCACCCGCGCTAGAAATCACCAGTACATTTACTGGAAAATGCCATACACCGAGATGCTCAATGTTGATCTCAAGCGAATCTTGGCTGGTTTTAACCCGTTTTAGATTGACATCGCTCCAGCGTGAACTGGTGAGAGCTTTTTCAAATTGAAGACCCAGATCTATGCCACAATGTGCTGAGGTATTATCAATTAGTTTATCCGTGATTGAGGCAGGATCGACAGAGAGTTGGATAGTTTCTTTGACTACCAGAGCAAAGAGGGAATCTCCAATTGTACCATAAAGCATGCGCAAATAGCCAAACCCGGCAACCTCCAGAATAAACCTTTCTTCAGTCTTTAATTTGTTAAAGACCTGGTCTTCCCTGATAGACATAAGATTCCCATTGGAAAGGGCACCACCAGCTAGTTCTACCAGATAACGCGGAGTGAGATACTTGAAGTCACTCCAGAGTTCAGGTATGGCAGACTCCAATCCGGGGAATGGCACGTTATCACCTCTGCCATTATTACTGAGGAGCAGCATGGCATAGGAACCAAAGAACCAAGATCCTTCATCCAGGCTATCCCCTTTCCAGCCACTTAAGGTGCGCCCCATTTCATCGATTTCATCGAGATATATTTCTAGAGGATGAGTCGGAGTAGCCGAGGAGTCAACAGGTGCTACCTGCCCAGCCAATGCTGAGGTTAGCACAAGTAATAATAGGAGGACTGGGGATTTATAGTACACTGAAAGAATGGGTAGGTTTAATCCTAATAAGCAAACAGGTTAAATCTCAGAACTTCAAAGTAGTCCTCGGTTTTAAAGCCTACAGTAACTGGATTTATCAGATATGCTCCAGGGTAAAACGAGGCGCGATAGGCATCCTGATGCTTCTTAAACTCTATCGAAAATTCAAGCTTTTCAGGGATGGCAATCAACCCTTTTGGAAAATCACTTTTTATGGCTTTGGCAACCCCCGCCTGGATCATCCTGATGGACTGAGCAGGGTGCTGGGAAATCACTGAATCACCCTCACCTCGAATTGTTGCCACTGTTTGTATAAATACATTGTGTTCCCTGACCTCCCTGCACAAACCTTCGTCCCCTGATACAAATATTGACGGGACACCATAATAGGAGGCAGCCAGAGCGTGGAAATAAAATTCGGACATGTCCTGACCATTTAAAGTCATCCTGGCAATTCGACCTGAGGTCATGGTATGGGCCAGAGTATTGGTGTTCTGCCCGGCTCGTGAATGATAGCCAATAAACATGATAGCATCAAAGCTTTCATCCACCTCTTGAACCATAGATAAGGGATGACCAGCCCATCCTCGCACAACACTTACAAGTTCCGGTAATTTATCAAGAATGAGATTCCTGCCAGAATCATGTGCATCTTTAATAAGAATCTCTGTAGCACCTGCTTCGATCGCAGCTTCTGCAGCAATCGCAACTTCTGCCGTCATTTGATTTTGAAACCAGGAATATTCATTGGGGTGGGCTTTGTCAGTTTCGTTCCAGTGTCCGATTCCCGTGATTCCTTCAATATCTGCAGAAATAAAAATCTTCATTCCAACTCCTTGAATTAAGCTGAGGTGATTGTTTTTGAATTGAACTCAAATAAACACGAATTCTTGATAAATGCACGAAATAATTCCAAAAATCTCAGTGACCGAGGAATGAGCGGGGAAAAGCAGATAAATTAGGGGTTTTTTTGAGGAAACATGGTCCCAGGCACCCGCCGACAATATTCAGCATAGGCCATGGGATAAGCTTGATCCAGTTGGATCTCTTCCCTCGGGATGAGTCTCCTGATCAACCAGAGCATCATAAAAAACATGATTGCCATAACAATGGACAATAGAATGAGTGTTAGCCCAAGCAACACCAAAATTGCTGATGAATACATGGGATGCCGCATGAATTTGTAAGGACCATGCAGAGTAAGATAATCATTCTGCCTGGGTTTCACGCCTGCCAGGCGGAAACTGCGTCGAAGGGAAAGTCGACTCCAAAGCAATAAGCAGCTCCCAAACAGAAAAAGGATGAGACCTAGTGATTCCAATACAATATGCAGCTGTGTAGAGGACGGTGAAACACACAAAAAAATAGGTGTATGAATATTCAAAAGCATCATAGCCCCGCAGAAAGGGATCAATACTAGGAAGAATAGAAGATTGAAAATATTGAAGGTCCAGCCAACCCAACCACAGTCAGGCCGTTGCAGGCGGATAGAGCCTGGCGCAAAAAAAAGAATCCCTCCGGTGATACCAGAAACCAGCAGTATGATCAATCCAAGAATGTAACTGTATGGTGCAATCAACGTTTACTCTTCTTCCCTCAGCTAGTTCATCTTCCCATAAGTGCTGAGGGGCAAAAAATATGCCGATGTCAAATGTATTTAGATTGTATATTTCGGGGCACCGACCCTGAACAGTATTTAGCCTGGTCAAATAAGCCAATTCAAAATTAGATCAGGAAATGGGTACCATCAAGGCACCGGGCTACTAGATATTGGTCTGTATCTTAATCAGGAAATGGGTAAACAGCTAATCAGAAAAGAAAGTCCATATTTTCTTCGGTCATTTCATATGGATTAGGACTTAACATACTTACCTGATACACAGTCTGACCCAACACACCTGGTGCGGGTTCTTTCACAGCTCTGAGTACAACGGAAATTCCCTCTGCAGTCTGATATGGGACCGCATCCTCTTCAAAAGCATGTCCGTATTTCTCAAAATAAGCCTGTTTAAAGCGTTTGGCATCATAGGGGTAGTCAAAACTGTAAAGGATTTCTATGGAGTTGATAGATATCTTCTGCTTGCCTTTGATGTTGAACCAGACATAGATTTTAGCAATTCCTTTTTCAGCAATCCTGTAGGAATAGCCCGATAATTGCCGGTTGTCCGTGTAATTCGTCTTTGTGGCAAGCTTCTTATCTTTGAACACGTCTTGCACGACAGAGTCAACTTGAGCTTCAGTCAAAGACCAATCCAAGCCCCAATAAACATCTGGTGTCTGTGCGAGTGCTGGTAATGTGAATCCAAGAACGAGTATGAGAGAGATTAATATTTTTCTTTTCACGGCGAGCCTCCTACCAGCTTAAAGCCAAACGCATTCAATAACTTATAACTATAGGCTTAAAAATATGCTCCAGAAGAATTTCCGCAAGCATTGATTGCATGTACGAAAAGGCACTTGTTTAAAGTCTGTGGGGCTTCCCAACGTATTTATCAAGAACCCAGGTGACGGACCAATTATGCCCGAGGCGATGCCCATCCATGGTGGGTGGTAATTCATGGGATTGGAAAAAAGGTAAGTCCACTGCTTGAGGATCGCTGGCCAATTCCCTGAAAGCCCCATCCTGGGCATGCACAGTTTTGTGCTGAATCAGGCGAACCGATTTATTCCATTCTGGATATATCAGTTTATCTCCACTATCATAACTCAGATTGTTGCATTCGTCCAATAGCTTTGGAAAACCGCTCAGAGGAGCCGCAATCACATGGATGTCGGTCTTTAGCTTCCCCAGCTCAGAGGCAGCAAAAGTGACCACCATGCCTCCATAGGAGTGACCGAAAATGACCAATTTTTTGTATTTCCCGCTCTTCTCAATCTTTTTAAGCTCAGTAGCCAGGTTTGTGGCTATCTGGTCTGGGCATAGTTCCCAATCATATCTGAAAAAGAAGATTGATCCATAATAATCGGCCAAATTCTTCAATCCGGTGATCCATTCATAACCTCTTGAGTCGTAGCCATGCACTGCCATGACCAAGACACTGTC
>JABIFG010000023.1 GCA_018650795.1 Fidelibacterota bacterium | reverse complement strand
TAGCTCCTCCCCGAAGCTTATCGCAGCTTTCCACGTCTTTCTTCTACACTTGACACCAAGGCATCCACCGTTTGCTCTTAGTAGCTTAGCCACTATTTTATTACCACAAATAAGTTTAAACGCTTTGATGCGAACACATTAACTTCGTATAATTTGCAAACTTCTTTGTTGCACATCTTTTTGCCTTCAGTCGACGACCAAAAAGGTCGCCTCAATCAGTACAAAATGTGCGCCTTGAATTTTGCTAAATTCTACTTTGTTAAAGCTTGCAATTAATTTGATTCAACAATCATAAAAATCACAATATTTAAACAGTTGTCAAAATTCAACAACTGCGCTTGTTTATTTACTACAACAAATTGTCAAAGAACAGTCTGAGTTATCATGTCCCCGCTTCGCGGGTTTGATCTCTCAAAATTGGCCAGTGATAGTTTTAAAGCTATAATATCTTTCCTTTGAAAGGAGGTGATCCAGCCGCTGATTCCTCAACGGCTACCTTGTTACGACTTCACCCCAATTATCAACCATACCTTAGGCGCCTGCTTCTATAAATAGTTAGCCCAACGACGTCGGGTATAATCAACTCTCATGGTGTGACGGGCGGTGTGTACAAGGCCCGGGAACATATTCACCGCGGCATGCTGATCCGCGATTACTAGCGATTCCAACTTCATGGAGTCGAGTTGCAGACTCCAATCCGGACTGAGATAAACTTTAGGGATTCGCTGACCATTGCTGGCTCGCTGCCCTCTGTATTTACCATTGTAGCACGTGTGTAGCCCTGGATATAAGGGCCATGAGGACTTGACGTCATCCCCGCCTTCCTCCCGGTTAACCCGGGCAGTCTCGCTAGAGTTCCCACCATTACGTGCTGGCAACTAACGATAAGGGTTGCGCTCGTTGCTGGACTTAACCAAACATCTCACGACACGAGCTGACGACAGCCATGCAGCACCTGTCTCTGTGCTCCCGAAGGCACTGTCTAATCTCTTAGACGTTCACAGGATGTCAAACCCAGGTAAGGTTCTTCGCGTTGCGTCGAATTAAACCACATGCTCCACCGCTTGTGCGGGCCCCCGTCAATTCCTTTGAGTTTTAGTCTTGCGACCGTACTCCCCAGGCGGTTCACTTAATGCGTTAGCTTGGGCACATCAGATTTTAATATCCGACACACCTAGTGAACATCGTTTACTGCGTGGACTACCAGGGTATCTAATCCTGTTCGCTACCCACGCCTTCGCGCCTCAGCGTCAGTATCGGTCCAGAAAGCTGCCTTCGCCATCGGTGTTCCTCCTGATATCTACGAATTTCACCTCTACACCAGGAATTCCGCTTTCCTCTCCCGTACTCAAGTCTTGCTGTTTCAAATGCACGTCCAGGGTTGAGCCCGGGGCTTTCACATCTGACCGACAAGACCGCCTACGCGCCCTTTACGCCCAATAATTCCGAATAACGCTTGCACCCCCCGTATTACCGCGGCTGCTGGCACGGAGTTAGCCGGTGCTTCCTCTACAGGTACCGTCAATACAATTACCTATTGGATAACTATAATTTCTTCCCTGTCGACAGAGCTTTACGACCCAAAGGCCTTCTTCACTCACGCGGCGTTGCTGCGTCAGGGTTTCCCCCATTGCGCAAAATCCCTCACTGCTGCCTCCCGTAGGAGTCTGGACCGTGTACCAGTTCCAGTGTGGCTGATCATCCTCTCAGACCAGCTAACCATCGTCGTCTTGGTAGGCCTTTACCCTGCCAACTAACTAATGGTCCGCAAACTCATCTCCAATCAATTGCTTTCAAGAAGAGGCAATCTTTCATAAATTGACTTGTGTCAATAAACTTTATCCGGTATTAGCCATCCTTTCGAATAGTTATCCCAGGCTTGAAGGTAGATTATCTACGTGTTACTCACCCGTGCGCCACTCTACTCAGGATTGCAAGCAATCCCTTTCTCGTTCGACTTGCATGTGTTAAGCACGCCGCCAGCGTTCATTCTGAGCCAGGATCAAACTCTCCAGTTATAATCCTT
>JABIFG010000208.1 GCA_018650795.1 Fidelibacterota bacterium | reverse complement strand
GGCTGCCAAGGTGACTTTTGTCTTGAATTCAGGGGTGTGTCTTTTACGTTTTGCGGCCATTTTTTATGCTCCTTTTTGAGGGGTAATTATGCACAAAAAATTGTCTTAACTTTGTGTCCAAAAATTGGGGGGCACTTCACACGTTAAGTGGATAGGCCGCATTTATAATTATGCTAGATTAATGATGTGTTTTATGTGATAAATCAGCCCCCCTGTTTGGCTGAAAAGGATTTTTAAATAATGTGGGAAGATTTAAAAGAAGGTATAAAAGATTTGTTAACGTTTGGTGGTAGGTCCGCCAGAGAAACCAGAAGAATTAATGAGCAGCAACTGAGGATGTCTGTTTATGCACTGAAGATATCTGTTTATACGCTTATATTTGCTGTTGTGGTGGTAATAGTAACGATGGCAAAAGACATGGTTGACGGTTTTGAAAATGATCCAGATTTGGTTGTTTATTATGATGATAAAATATTGAAGTATGTAGGGTATGGTACATATGAAAATAGAGAGGGAGAGTGGGAATGGTACTCTGAAAGAGGAGATATGCTAAAAAAAGAGAGTTATTCTAGTAATGCACTAGATGGGAGATATGTTGAGTTTTTTGAGAATGGTAATGTTAAAGTTGCAGGAGGTTATAAGAGTGGTGAAAAGGCAGGTGTTTGGAGATATTTTAATGATGATGGCTCATTAAAAAGTGAGCTCGATTATGAGCCTGAAATAATCAATAAGATAAAGGATGTCTATGGGGGGGTGTCAACAATATTAAACGATGATAGTATGCCAGATGGAAAAGATATAATATATTATTCGAGTGGTGAGCCAAAGGTGATTAGAGAGTATATGAATGGATTGGCATCTGGGCAGTGGATATTTTTAGATCAAAGTGGCATTACAACTAAAGTTATTAAATATTCAGGCGAAGGGGATGCTATACACATATCTTACTATGAAAATGGAGTATTGAGCAATTCTGAAGAAGTCGTTTCAATAGAAGGGGAAGAAGATGTGGTGCAGTATGTTTCGTACTTTGAGAATGGTATGAGGAAAGAGGTGGGTTTGTTGGTTGATGGTGCAAAGTTTGGAGTTTGGAAAACGTTTAGAAAGGATGGTTCCGTAGAAAATGAAGTGCCCCATATCAAAGAAGAAGGATATTTCTCAAATATAAAAAAATACATTTCTGGTTTATTAAAGAGAGCTTAGTGCTTAGATATTCTATGTGTAAAGTGAATGGCTTTCAATAAAATGCTTGGGGTTATATTTCCCGCTGCTTGCAGCGCATAGACAAATGGTTACTAGAAAATCGTAGATTTTTGCGTGACTCTGATCAATACCCCGCTTTCGCATTGCGAAAGTGGAGCGAAGCGAGATAGCTTGCTGCGGGGATTTTTATTGCTTTTTTGTGTAACGGCCTATCCACTTAACGCAAACCAGCATGTAATGTCAGTATTTTTTCCAGTATCATGTCGATATCATCTGAAAAAAAATGATGTTACTTGCTTCAAGTGCATAGCCCGTTTTGTGTAATCGATTTGTGTAGTATGTTATTTGATTTGCAGCTGAACACCAAATAGCTCGCTTCTTGCAATGTGGCTATCATTAATTGTAATTCCCCAGCATCCGCTTCAACAGGGCGGTAAACTCATCACGAAAGCTACATGGTGAAACAACTTCTACCTCATCACCAAAGCCCAGTATCCACCAACGTAACTGGTTACTGTTTTTTACAGTAGCCTTCACCCGTATACGCCCGTCATCTAACACCTCTATAATTTGATCTAGAGACAGAGGCGTCTCCTTCAAGTGTGCCCCCCTATTTGCAGCAAACAGTAGCTCAATTTGGAATGAGTCACCTAGAAGATAGGCAAAGCTCCCGCTCTGGATATAGTGGTCCAGATCAAATCCTTTTGGGATACGGATCGCTTTGTGAATCATCTTTGCAGACACAAAACGGTGTAGAGCAAACTGAATGGGGGTGTCATAACCACCTACACTAGCGACAAGGTAGATCACACGCTGACGGAACACCAAACCCAGAGGATGAATCACCTTGTAGTGCTTTGGTGTATCGTTGCCACGCTTTTTGTATTCAGCAGTAATCTGACTATCTTCAAGTAGAGAAGCGTAGATGGTATCTGCAGCAGATTGATTGACAGGTGGTGGTAACAGATTCTGAGTCTCTGGCAGTACACGCACCTTATCCAGCCAGCCCCCAAACCTTTTGGACTTACGTTGTGAAAGTACATTACGTGCGCGATTAAAGTGAGGTTCGAGAGAGCTGGTGACATGCGGCGGCATCATCTCAAATAGATATTGTTCAGCTAGAAAGAATGAGAGCGCCGTTTGTGGAGACATGCCTGGAAGATCTAACACCTCAGCGCTTTCTAACCAGCGCCAGCGATAAAGTCTCCCCTTTAGCTCATAATCCAATGGGAATAGTGAGGCCATCTCCATCAGGTCCCGTTGAATTGTGCGTAATGTGACGGGGTAATCCAAGGCGTCCAGTCGCTCCACAATCTCCGTAACAGTAATCCAGTGTGGAGCCCGTGGTACAAGCCGTAGTGTCTCAATACGCCGAAGCGTTGCATTCATCATAGTGCATTCCAGCAAAGTAGTTTTTTCCATTGTACCTCCCTAGCGCGACAAAAAATTACGCATAGAGAGGAGATACTCAACACTGACAACGTCTGAAATGAGAAGAGGAGATGAACCGCGATTCAGTATTAAGTGATAACCATGTAGCACGTTGAAAGCAAGGGTGAGGCTATCTCATCGTCACTATCCGTCGTACTTCATTCATTTATGGTCATAGAGCGGTGTAGATCTTGGTTATCCCAACAATGTAAGTTTTTCCCACTTTCACCCGCTATGCGACAAAAATTAGCGCAGACAGGTTAGAGAATAGCCTCTGTGAGTTTTTCATAACCATGGAAGAGACAAGCGCAAATGCTTGGCCATGAAGGTAGATCAAAATGAGAGATATTGGGCGTTACCACCCTGCGCTTGATTATTTTTACTAACTATAGGGTGTGAGGATATTTGCATGTATAAGAAATGTTGCTGTGATGATGATTACGATGACGGGTCTGAAGATAGTGGTAAGAGTCGTGATTGGGATATGGAGCCAGGTGATGCTGGATGGCTGGGAAGTGACGATGACGACGATGATGATTGATTTGAGGTGTGGAATCGTCCCACCCTTATCAGTATAAGATTTAACCAAACTACACATGGAGAATAGTGATGGCAAAAACTAAAAAAGCCTATTTAAACGCAGCAGCATCTGCTAAGAAAAGAGGGGATAAAATCTGGGCGCAGGCAAAGCAAGCTGAGAAAGATGGTGAAAATGGCAAGGCTACCAACCTGTATGCATCAGCGAGAACACATTATGCAACTGAAGAGAAAGCAAAAAAATCTGCTTTAAGTGCGCCCGACTAACGATTGAGAAACAGAAAATGGCTGGATTGGATGGGAGTGCCTTTACTCAATCCAGCCAATCACTCCCCGTTACTTCTCAGCGCAGCTCACAAAAAATCGATCCGTCCTGATTTGGGTGGGTGACCAACCTCCCCCCACGATTCAAGAAAGAGCCAAGGAAGCCTACACTGCTGGAAGAGCACAATAGAATTAGATGGCGTAACGACAGAGTAATATTATTACAGGAGTGAAATATGTTGTGGGTACCAATAAAAGGTCATGTTTGTACTGTATGATAAGAAATACTTTGTTAGATCATCAATGTAACGCATTGCTTGAGTTTAGTTATGTGGTTGATATTTGGCCTAGATTTTTGATTGGGAGTAAGAGTAATGAGAAAAGCATCAAAAGAAAAACATGATAAGAATGATCCTGATGTTGATGATATTTCTACCGCGAGTAATGTGAAAAATGTATTTGGAAGTGAAGAAAATGCATTACGTGCATCCGAAACTATTAGAGATGCGATTTTCTCATATGGAAATAGAAATAAATCTGATGATTTAAAAGAATGGGTCGTGAAAGAGTTAGAGAAACATCAGTCAGTGTTTCCAGGACGTGTTGAAAGAGATCAATTAGCTGAGGAAATAATTTCTACAGTTAAGGGGAACTATGACCGTAGTGAGGATTTAAGGAAGCATTTAGAGAAAGGTAAATCAAAAGAAAGCTGGATCGGAGCTATGGTAGAGGCTAAATCTACTGCTGCTAGTGTGGAAAGTGTTGGGCAATACGCGTCTGGAATTGACTATGCTCTGAAGCAGTCAAACGACACTATGTTCAAAACAATAAATAGAAAAGATGGTGTCATCAAGGAAAGTATACAGCTTCATGGGTTTATTGGTGAAGCAGAGCATGTTATCTCATTTAATAATAATGCGGCTGAAAAAGGAAGCCTACTTCGAGCTGAGATGCAGGCAAGTAATAACAAAAATTCTGTTGATATTTTGATTAGAGATGAAGGCGACAAAATTATACAGAAATATGGGGTTAAGTATGGTAGTGATAGCGTTGCAACAGAGAGTTACTTAAAAAAAGGAGACTATCGCGGGCAGCGAAAATTAGTTCCAAAGGGGCAGGCTGAAGATATCAGTGGAGCTACTGATTTTATCGAATGTGATGGTGTGCAGTCGAATCCCTTGAGTTATGAAAAGGCAAAACAAATTCAGAAAGATGCACAAATTCAAAGGGAGATTAAGACTTTCTCTTGGGATAGCATCAACAAGTATGAAATTTGCAAGAGCGTTGGAAAGCAAGCATTGATAATGGCAGGTTTTAGTGCAGCAATTCAAGGTGCGGTAATATTTGGTAATAGACTTTGGAATAAAATATCTGGACAGGAGAAAAAAAATCAACCGATCAGCGAAGATGTTAAGAGCTTTGTAGATGGAAGCCTAGACTCTGCAAAATCTTTAGGTGTACAAACAGCTGTATCAACAGGCGTCATTATTGCAGCTAGAAGTGGATGGATTCGTATTTTACAGAATACTCCAGCTGCGCCAATAGTAAATGCTGTTTATGTCGCAATGGAAAATACAAAAATTCTTTACAAGGTTGCAAAGGGTGAGCTAACTACGGCAGAAGGTTTTGACCTGATGGGACAAACTTCACTTACAGCGTCAATGGGCATTATTGCAGCAGGCAGAGGAGCAATCTTAGGAAACTTGATTCTACCTGGGATTGGAGCAGTAATTGGAGGCATAATTGGGGGAATGGCAGGTGTTGAGTATGGGAAAAAGATATACAGCGCAAGTAAAAAAGTTTATGAGGCTGCAAAGCCTATCATATCGAAGGTGTATGAGAAGTCTAAAAATGCGATCAACTTTATTAAAGATATTGCTCTGCAACCTTTAAGGTTGTTTAATTGATGAAAAAGGAATAAAAAATGGCAAAGACTATAAAGATCAGCCTTGTTATAGACGGTTGCAAGTGTAGATCAATAGAAGATGTGAGGAATAATTTTAACTTAATGGAGGTTGTTGATAACTTTCAAAGTGGCAAACTACTTAAATGGGCAAAAAGCAGAGAAAATAAAGAGTTTGCAGAAAAACTGAGTCTGATTATGGATGATTCACCATTAAAACAAGCTAGAGAATTATGTTTATTGTTTTCGATTGATGACATTACAGAATCTGATTTGCAGTTAGAAATGAATTCATTAGTTGTCTACCAGAGATTAGAATCTGGAGAGGATTTTCTGTCAGTTACGAAGAAAATGAAGAACAGCCTGATTGCAGAATTTCCAATAGATATCAGGTGGTTGCTGTCAAAGAGAGGGTGCTTTGACATGCCAGAAATAAATGAGCGCTATGTCAAAATTGATATAGAAGGGAAAGAACTAGAAAGAACAGCAGTTGCATGGAAGTCAGCCTTCGACTCTGAATCTGGCTTAACGTGGCAATTAAATGAGCCAGGTGATTTTAGAAAAACATACCAGTGGGGAAAGTGGAATATGTTGATCGATAGGTTTAACCAAGAAGTGTACTGTGGGCACACGGACTGGAGAGTGCCAACACTGCAAGAGCTGACGACGATTCTTTCGCGTGATGTAAACTCTGAGCGTAATTTTATTAACGCGGAATTTTTCCCCGATCTGAAAGGAGTTAATGAGGAAAACTTATTCTGGACATCAACTGTGCTAGATGACGTAAATGATGATGATAAAGATGCCATTGATCTCATGATAGATCATCTTTCCCATGGTCCTTTTAACCCAAAAGAAGACACTATTAAAGGACATGTAATTTCTTTTAAATCTGGTAAATCGAAGATGTGTAGCCTCAAGGAACACGCACATGTCAGACTAGTTCGTGGATAACGAGCCATCAAGTTACTAAATCAAGATAATGGCAATTAGGGGAATAAAATGGCTAAGGTAATAAAGCTGAATATCGAAGTAGATGGAGTGAAGTGCCGAACACATAGAAGATGTTGTAAGCAATTTTAATTTGTCTGACATGATTGCAAACACTTAAGAGTGGAAGACTATTAAAGTGGGTAAAGAGTCGTTGTTATGCTTCCGTTGTGAGTGATTTAAGAAGCATTGGAGAGGATGACGATGTTGCTCAGATCTATAAAATGTGCTCCATGTTTGGAGTAAAAAGATTTAACTAAGAAAGATATTTTGTCTGAGTTGAAGGTGCTTGAAATTTATTTACAAGTATTAGATGGAAAGGATCCACTTGTTATTGCTAAGGATCATTTTTAATGGTTCAACAGAAGATCGTAAAAATATGGATACGCGAGCAGTTGTTACATCTCAGGAAGAACTAGATGAGATTCTTGAAAACAAAGAAGAAAAATTTGCACTTTTCGAATAAATATACCTGGTCTCAAATAATGAAGAAGATGGCGATGGCTCAAATAAATTAATGTATCAGATTGGTGATAGTCCAAGCGTACAAATTAAGTTTGATGATGAAAATGATTTTCGGCGGGGGGTTATGGATATGGTAGAACTTGATAATTATGAAAGAAATGAATGTTCTGATGAAGGTGATTGTACATTTTTTTCAGGATTTGTTTTAGGAAATGCTTCTATTTTCAAGATAACCCTATCTAGATTGATGTTGCAGTCGACATCGAAAAATATATGAAATCAAAAGATTTAATCTAGAAGAAGAAAGAGTGTATAGAAAAAATATGACTTGGTTAGTTAGTAAGTTTCTTTCTTATTTATGTTCAGGATTTATGGTGATTATTTATAAGCTCTTATCTATTTACTATAAACTAGAGATTCAGGTGCTGTTATTAATGTTCTTCTTTCTAGAAGTAAAATCAGAGTAGAGAGAGGGTTTTTATCAGAAGTGTTGACTTGTGATGTTGTTTTAATAGAATGTATAGGGGTGTTATTTTGAGTAAGCTAAAAAGTAGTATACAAGGTTACATTGATTCATTTTTCCCGATTATATATCTGCAAACCTTTGAGTACCGAAAGGCTGATCGATTAATTAAGGATCTTGCTGAGGGTCGCTCTATCCAAGAGTGGAATCTAGCCAACGGCTGGGTGGACTTTGACTACAAACGCCCCTTAGCCGAATATCAGGAGCTTCCAGTTGCATTAGAGCAATTCGATGTGATTGAGCAGCTAGAAAAGGTATTTATTGTTCTCAAGGGGATCTCTAAGATTCTTATGGATGATCAGCGTTCAGTCGCGAAAATATTGTCCATTGTCCACAAGATGATTGATGACCGTTTTGAAGATGTAGAAGCAACAATATTTATTGTTGATCCAGTGATTGAGATTCCAGTAATTCTTGAGAAATTCATAACTATATTCGAGGTTCCATTGCCAGACGAAAGTGAAATCAGAAAAATTATGACAGAATTCATTAATCAAGTAGACGAAGAAGTTACTGAGAGTGATTTTTCTGAATTGTCTCTGGCCTTCAAGGGATTAAGTCAACTTGAAATTGAACAGTTGCTCAATCTTGCCCTTCATAATGGCGGAGGTATAGATCGAAATGATAAGCAGCTAATCCTTAACGAGAAGGAGCAGATTATCAATAAAGGGGGGATTTTAGAGATGGTCCCTTTTCACTATTCTATTGAAGAGGTTGGTGGACTAGAAGTGATGAAGAGTTGGCTCATGAGAAAGCAAAAGATCTTTTCTAACTTAAATGCTGCTTTAGAATTTGGTGTTGATATGCCAAAAGGAGTCTTTATTGTTGGAATGCCTGGTTGTGGTAAGTCACTCACGGCTCATGCTACTGGTCTGCTTTTTCAAGCGCCACTATTACGTCTTGATATCGGTCGGTTGATGGGTAAATACGTAGGAGAGAGTGAAGCTAACATGCGCAAAGCAATACAGCAGGCTGAAGCGATTAGCCCTTGTGTATTATGGGTTGATGAGATTGAGAAAGCATTTTCTGGTATTGCATCTGGCGGCAGTGGATCTGAAGTGGCCACTAGATTATTTGGCCAGTTTCTTACTTGGATGCAAGAGAAGAGTTCTGCTGTTTATGTTGTTGCTACGGCCAATGACATAAGTAGATTACCTCCAGAACTATTGAGAAAAGGACGATTCGATGAGACTTTCTACGTAGGCTTTCCTAATCAGAAAGAGAGAAAGCACATTTTCGAAATTCACCTTAAGAAACGTAAGCAAAAAATTCTTCATGAGGATCTTGAAGGGCTTGCAAGAATGACTAAGGGATATAGCGGTGCTGATATTGAAAATATTGTTAAGGAAAGTGTGGAAGCATTGTTTCTTTCGAATGATAAGAAAATTAATTATGATTTGATTGAAGGTATTGTTAAGGAAACGACGTCAATCTCAGAGGCATTAAAAAAGCAAGTTGAGGATTACCAGTCAAAATATGATCAGCTTAAAATTAAGAATGCATCTGATAACTAGCATGTATATCTAGGAGGATATTGTTTCTACGTAGAAGATCAAGATACTGATAATCACGTATGAATGTTATGTGATCTACCGCAAGATCAAATAGAGGAAGTTTTTATTGTTCGTGTTCTACATCTCGGTGTTTCATCAAAGAATGAACGCGTTAAAGCCACAAACAGACCGGAGGTTGCCTCATTAGCAAAGTACGGTAATTTTCCTCTGTCTGGTCGCTGTCTGGTCTTTTGGTTCTGTTTGGTAAGTTATTGAATTCACATTGCTTGTGGTGGGAATGAGCCAAAGCCAGAAAGCCGCTTAGAAAACAACAATAATGCACTCTGCTAGTGAATAGATTGACTAAATGAGTTTCAGTGATAGGCTGTTACAAGTATTGAAAATCCTCGTGTCGGTGGTTCGATTCCACCTCCGGCCACCATATATTTCAAGGGCTTACCGTAAATGGTAGGCCCTTTTTTATTGCCTGTCTGGTCGCTGTCTGGTCTTCTGGTCACAACTACCGGATAT
>JABIFG010000207.1 GCA_018650795.1 Fidelibacterota bacterium | reverse complement strand
ATTAACATGAAATCGCAGCACCATGAGGTGTTTGCTTAATATGTTGGAGGCCCGGAAAGTGTCTCTTATTTTTTAAGCGATCTTGTCCGAATTACTTTGACGACTTACAGGCAGAGAGGTTAAAGAATTGCGATCCACGCTCTACTAAGTGGATGATGTACGATAATCCCGGTACTCATGACTAGCCGAGATCTTATCGTCACCGGTGTTGATAGCCATCACCTAAATCAAAACAGGAAATACCTGCTATATACTGAGGTGCCTCACACGGGAAACATCTCGGTGTAATGAATTAGTCACCATTCCACTTAGCAGTTGCCGTTGTATTCGTTGATACCCGTAGCGAATACCTCGGCTGATGGGTCGTCCCAGGTGAGGGGGACGGCCTGTTTTTGTTTATATGGGTACTGCGCAACACTAAATCAAATAATCAATTAACCAATAAAACTAATTCAAACGAAAGGAGTCTATTATGACTCAAGAACTATTAATGCACACCGCTGATGGCAAGTACGCAACGCTGGAAGAACTGCGAGAGATTGCTCTTCCAGAAGAGACACCTAGCTACAAACCGGTAAGCCATTATGATCTGGCAACCAACCTCGCTGAGGTATCAGGAACATTGCTTAGAGACTACGAACTCGAACGTTCGCAGTATGGGTTAGCTAGAGATGGAGCACAGCTATTTGGTGTCCATACCTATCGAAATGGATCGGACTCAATGGGGCTCAGTATTGGGTTCCGCAATAGCTACGACAAATCCATGTCAGTAGGAATTGCCATTGGTGCGAGTGTCTTTGTCTGTGACAATCTCGCTTTAACGGGTGAGATAGCCATCGCCAGAAAGCACACCTCTAACGTCTGGAATGATCTAGAGGAGTTGACTATCACAACGATTTACCGTAGCCAGCATAACTTTACTCGCATCGTGGAAGATGCTCAGGTCATGCAAGGACAGCACCTCTCAGACAATGATGCATACCGATTATTGGGACTTCTCTATGGACAAGGAATCATTACACCTCGGCAGATACCAGTAGTCAAGAAGGAGTGGCTCACACCTTCACACGAGGAGTTTGAAGATCGGAATGTATGGAATTTCTACCAAGCAGTTACTGAGGCATTGAAAACCTCTCCTCCGCCGAAAGTGATGGAGAAACATATCGCGTTACATCACCTGCTTGCACCCACCCACAACGAACTTTCAGTGGGGAGGAACTAAAATGGAAGCAATCACAACTGCTATGGACACAACGCTTGATATCATTGAATCCAAATCTGGGTTCCTGGTGGGAGGTGAATACGGTGGCAATGCCGTGGAAGTCGCACGGACAGACTCAGGTCTTCAATGCCAGTGTTTTATAGCTCAAGTATCACACGATGACTGCGAACATATCCGAGCTGTTAGGGATTATATCGCCAGTGTGCCAATGTCCCTCGAACGTCCCATGCTCAGTCAAGCCAGTGCTGATCTCTATCTCTCTAAGTTGGGTGAACTTGAGATTTCAGAGGCTACAAATGAAGCCAGTGCAAATGAACAAACGGGCAGAATACAACTCTGGTTAGAAATGGAGTCAGAGAAGCTCGCACGGAAGAAAGCCTACTACATACAGGCTCTTGATAATTTCATGCAGATGAATGAATACAAGACCAAACGACTCGTTGCTGGAACGCTCAAGCTTCGGTCTCAACAACCTGAGATCAAGATCAATGATGAAGCCAAAGTCCTAATGGACGAGCGGTTCGTTAGGATAGTCCCGGAGAAGAAAGCCCTAGACAAGACAGCTCTCCGGAAATACTGCATAGACACAGGTGAGGAAATCCCCGGAATCGAGATAATTCTCAAGCCCCACAAATTTAGCTTTACGCTAAATGGGGGTGCAAGATGAATATCTCAAGCGTCAGTGACTCGGCAATCTTAGAGGAGTATGTAAAACGGTTCACAATCAAAGCCGGTGAAGGCATTAAAACATCGCGAGAAGCTGCTGATCATTTCAGGGCATATTTCGCTGAGGCAGCCAAGCGGGAACAGTTTGTTTGTGCCTATATGAATAGTCAAAATAGATTGATATCGACTGAGGTTTTATTTGTTGGATCAATCTCCACAAGTGCTGTTTACCCGCGTGAAGTGGTGCAGCGGATACTTGACCTGGGTGCAGCAGCCGTGATGTTCTCCCACAATCATCCGTCGGGGGAGTTGACCCCATCAAACAGTGATCGTGCAGTCACCAAGAAGCTAGAGACAGCCCTGTCAGCAATTGATGTGGACGTGTTGGATCACATCATTATCGGTGGATCTGAGTATTTCAGCTTCTCGGACCATCGCCTGCTATAATAATCACAAACAAATACAATTGGAGAAAACAAATGCAACCAAATGGAAATGGTGATGGACAGATTGTCGATTACCAAGATGTACATCCTGCTGTTATTAATCCTATGGACGCTTCACCAGCAACTTTCAGAGCTGGGTTGGATCGTCGGAAGGCAAATCGCAACACATTGATGGAGTGGATAAGATCTTCCTTAGTCGAGGGTCGTGATTATGGTTCAATCATGATCAAAGGGCTTAGATCCAAACCAACGCTTTTAAAGGCGGGATCTGAGAAGATAATAGCCATGTTAGGACTTATTGCTCGCTTCCCTAATCTTAAAGAATATGAGGATGCTGTTCTTGATGGCAAGACCTTAACCTACATCATTTTGAAATGTGAATTGCATAATCAAATCGGTGAAGTAATCGGCGAGGGCGTAGGCGCACGTTCAATCGAAATTCAGGATAATGGTGATTTGAACAAAAGTCTCAAAATGAGTGCTAAATCAGCTATGATTGACGCCACTCTTCGCTGCGCTGGGATATCGGAAATCTTTACTCAAGACATCGAAGAACTGCCCAATTATAATCCTGATCATGTAGAAACGCCGCATCAAATGAGCCCTAAATCGAGTGAACTCGCCTCCGAAAAGCAGGTTGCTGCGGTTCGTGCGTTGATTGTGAATCCTAAGGTGTATCCCTCAGAAAAGAGACAAATCCATGAGTGGATCGAGGATGGATTGCTAAGAAGTAAAGCGAAGGAGTTGCTAGATTATTATTATGGCATCAGCGTCCTAGTTGAGGGAGCCTGGACTAAGACTGGACATGGTGAACTCGATCGTCGGTAATACCCCCACGGTCTAACTGTAGGGGGCGGGAAGGGGAGCAGACGTAGTTCGTAGTGGTGTCGACGATGAACTGCTTCCCTTCCTACCCTGATGAGGGTGGTATCATTTTGTATTATATGATGTTAGGGCGTATGATTATGTGATGCCTCCAGATTGAAGGTACCCTTCTCTTCACACTCTTGAACTCCCAAGAATCCATGCGTGTTACCCATACGTAGTTTTTCTTAGCGATGCCTTAGCGGAATTAATAAAGCCCTCCTGAATCACGGACATAACACCTATTGAATTCAATAATGGATTCCAATAAAGTTAAAGGTGTCAAAATGACCCAATCTAATGAAAAACAACAATATCTGACGATCAGGGAAGCTGCTGAGTATTGCAGAGTTTCAGATTCATGGTTAAGAAATCAGGTCTACAAAGGTCGAGTGAAGTTCACCCGTACCAATGGTGGAACTGGCAAGCTGCTCTTTATCAAAGAGTGGTTAGATGAAATCTTACTTCAGGGGGTTCAAAATGGATAATTCTATTGAGTCAACTCCGTTGGTTACGTTCGCTGAGGATAATACTGAAAGAATGAATATCGAGGAGCATATCGATAGCTGTGGATCCCAACCAAAATATGGAATCGGAATGTCTGAAGAACTGACCGCCCAGGTTAACCTGCTTCCAGTTTCAGCGAAGGCTTGGGTGGATCTTCAATTGGGGATGTTACAAGAAGCTGGATGTAGCCTTGAGGGAATAAACAGTTTCATAGTAGACTTTCTTGATGATCCTCAAAATGCAGAGTATCGTAGTCTATTAGAGTTCCTCTTACCAATTGTAGATATCTCAAAGATTGACGAGAATTTTCGTGATGTTCCTCTTGAACTAACCAAGCAGCAGCTTAACGGAATCCTAAAGGTCGATTCAGGATATCTAAGTATGGTGATGCGTGCGTTTCCCAATATTTGGGGACCTCATCATGCAGGTGAAGATGTTGAGAAACTGCTGAAAGCGTCACAAGCCGCACGGATGCTTCATGTATCAGAATCACAAGTACGGCGACTAGCGCTTTCTGGAGATCTTGAGTTCACTCGTTCACAAGGGGAGACGGGTCATTACCGTTTCAAACCTGAGTGGCTCCTGAATTATCAGAATGTGTGTGATGAAGGTTCATCCATTCAGCCAAAGGTGGTGTAGTATGCCGATGCCATTATCAGAACTCTTTCGTCCCAGGATCAAAGCCCGAAAAGGTAAATGGGTCCACTTTAATACGGCCGTGTCTGAGTACTGTTTTCCCGCTAGGCTACTGCGTGATTTCCTTGAAATTAATGGAATTATAGTATCTGGGCAGGAAGACTGGCGGCTCACCCGGATCTATTTCCATGAGGATTGGCTCTCTATGCTTAAAAAGGGAGAGATGTTATCTAGATATTGCCTCCTCCAATCTCAAGTGAGAGACGACGAGTTAAGCAAGGATAACCTAGAACGATGGGTGGAAAGCAATAAAGTTTCATCCAGGACTGCTCCCAAGAAGATGATCCGATTACTAGAGCGCCTATCTGACAGTAAGTATATCGATGAAAAAGAGCGCAAGCTGTTGAAAGATGTACTACAGAGTGGTTTTATCAAGAAAGAACGAGCCCACTTTCTCATTGATTACCTAATAGGGTTTTCTACTCCACTCCCGAATGGGAAGAGCATGAGATACTCTCATGGAATCATCTATGAACGGAAACGAAGGCACGAGCTTGCCAAGCAGGCTGTCGGTCCTGCCTAGTTCCTGAATCCAAGGGCTTCAATCATGGAGCCCCTTCTAACGCCACCAGAGCGTAAACCCCTAACAACCGGGGAATAGCATGCAAGATTTTCTAACAGTCCGTGAAGTTGCGGATCGTCTTAAACTCGGATACCGAACGGTACTCGATCTCATTAACTACGGTAAGCTCGAAGCCTACCTCATCAGTAACAAGTACAGAATCTCTGAATCAGCATATCTGAGATATCTCGATTCAACTAAAGTCAATATCAATGACCGAGTCTCGTCGGTTTATTAATAGGAAGAACTCAATTATGTCAAAACTATACAAAAGAGCGGATTCACCATATCTATGGTACTCCGCTAGTGTACACGGTAGGAGAGTGAGGATCTCAACGGGTACGCATAGACGCCGTACAGCTGAACGAATCCAGGATGCATGGGATTTCAAACTCTCCCAAGGTGATACATCGTTCTTCGAGCCAGAGGAAACAATAGATGTTCTGGAGTATATAGATCAACACCGAGACTTCCTTGAAGATAGGAAGTCTGAACAAACTGTCCTAATCGCAAAAGGGGTACTTGCCAAGTTTGGGAAGTACCTCACTGGCATTGGTATCCAAAGTATACCTGAAATCCAAGTACAGCATATAGATGGCTATATGGATTCGATGAAACAGAAGTCAAAGACCAAAAAGAATCACCTTGGAATCATTTCAAGGATGCTCAAGCAGTGTGTCAGAGAGGGGTTGATAGAAAGGAATCCGTGTGATCTAGCAACGCCCCCAAGAGTAGTTCACGAACTGAAGCATCGTCCACTTAATGCTATAGATCTAAAAGCCATCTTCAAGAATGCAGGAGAATGGAAACTCTATTACAGCTTTCTGCTATACACTGGACTGAGAGCCGGGGATGTAGCCCTGCTGAAGTTCGAGCATATCGATATAAAGCGACATCGTATTACCCAGTTGATAAGGAAGTCTCGGCGGGTACATGAACTGCCTCTAGCAGCCATCCTCGTCCGTGAAATCGGAGATATCAAAGGTCTCAGTGGTCCTGTGTTTCCAGATCTGTATTCTGAGAGTGAACGGAAGCTTAATGATAATTTAGCACATCCAAGGTTGTTTCTGCAGGATCTGCTCTCAGTAGCTGAACTACCTAAAGCCACACTCCACAGCTTTAGGGTGACTTACAACAATCTTCTTAGAGATGGTGGCCTGACAATTCAGGATCGCCAAGTGCTAATGGCGCATACTTCAAGTGAGACGACAAAGATCTACACGCACCCGAATCCGGAACTGGCCGAGAAACATTTGAATGGATTACCGGATTTTCTCATTGAACAGGATGATGAGTGATCAAAGCGTTTTGATTAATGAGCGTGAGGTAGATATTAGGAGCAATGGACAATCACAATATCTCTTCACAGTATTCTGAAGCATTTGTAGCGGTGATGGGAACCTCACCTGCAGTACTTTCAGAATGTTTGTATTACTATTATTCTCCTCATTATGGGATCAATCGGCAGTTCTCCGATATCAAAGTTATCACGACCACTAAAGGTAGAGATCTACTGGTAAAAAGCATGTTTACCGATGGTGTTTTAGTCCAGTTAGAAGCAGCTCTAGGGATGAAAAGTGGACAAATCCCTTTCACGATTTCAGATATAATGGTCATCGAAAATGAAACCACTGGCGAAGAAATTCAGGATTTGCTGACTTCTGAGGAGAATGAAGCTGCATCTAATATGATCTCTAATTGGATAAAGCACTACACTGACACGGATGGTGTTCGTCTCACAGCAACAGTTGCTGGAGGAAGAAAAACGCAGAGTGCAATTATGGCTCTAGCATTCCAATTATATGGTCGAACTGATGATGAGTTAATCCATATTATTGCCCCCGATGAACGCATGATGGACCGTGAGTGGTTTTTTCCAAGTGAGCCAGCAGATCCAACTCAATTCTTGTCAGTATCTGATGTTCCTGTGCTTCGAGTAGGACGCTATCTCTCGCGAAACCTCAATCAATCCACAGAGAGCATGGTTCGAGAAATCCAGGAGTCGCTGTACGCTGCCCGCCCCATTGAACGAATTGAGATCGAAAAGAATATCTTATGTGTGGATGGGGAAGAGGTAAAAATCACCCCTCGGGAAGCTTCATATTATAGATATTTCTTAAAGCGCAGGGTGAACGCTCTATGTCCCGATGATTGTTCTGGTTGTCAGGAATGCCTGGCGGATCAGGAAACTCTCCTGGCTGACTCCAGAACTCTAATTTTAGCAGAGCATGCAATAATATCTGGTGAAGGTGGTCACTTTTACCGGACGAGAGAAAAACGACAACAAACATCTGACTACGAATTGATCCCCTCACTCTATGAAGAGATATCCAGATTAGGCTCAGTTCTTCGCAATAGTGAGTTACATCCTCTTCGTCGAGAAGACATTGCGCCAAAGAAGCTCTTTCTTACTCAGGGAAACCGGAAGGACGTTTCTATTGGCGTTATTTTAAATCCGAATATTATCCACTTTCTAGACTAGCCTTCTTCCCAATAAACAAGCTTGTGATTGTAATTATGTGATTTGCTCATGTTCATATTGGCAGCATGAACGAAGCAACGATATCGAGAATACCACGATTCGCCACACTAGTTGGTCAAGCGGTAACATGGTTAATCGATCCTAGTGTACAGGAAGAGAGGGGTGAAGATTTTAGTTTTCGAACCTTTTCTTGCAAGTTAGGTGGTGGTCTATTTCGTTTTGTCATTAACAGTTTTGTAAAAACAGATCACAAAGGTGTTCAATTCGGCTTCGGAATCTTACGCTTTCATTTTGATGTTGATATTATCTATATCTATCGTCCAGAAAATGAGATTCGAAATGATAAGCGAACGAATAAATTTGCATTTAGTGATGCTACTGTTGACTATCGCTCGTGGTTCATAGGATTTGAGGGTGTGGGAATCTACAGGAAACATAGCATGGTTCAGGGGTATGGAATTTCGGAGTTAGAAATAGGTGCTCATCCCATATTCAATATTGGATTTATCAACCTTTATCACCAAGTTACCCAACATGCCATCATTGGGATGCAATTTGCGAATTTACAACTGACTCTACATTCAGCATTCGACCAAAACCTTAATCAAGTGTCTGCATGAAACGCATGATTGCAACGGGGAGATAATTATAGTGATTTCAAAGCTCGAATTCAAAAATTACAAATCGTTTAAATCCAAACAATCTTTAGATATAAAACCAATAACAGTTCTTATCGGCCCGAATAGCGCTGGGAAGAGTAGTATCCAAAAGCTGCTTGCCCTTTTAGTCCAGTCAAATACTACAGATATGGGACAACTAGTTAAGTGGCGAGGACCATTGGTCGATCTATCTAGTTTCAAGGAAGCAAGTCATCGAGGCAACCACGAACCGATTCAAATTAGATTGCAATCCTCTCACGTGGCATTCCCATTGACTGAAGAGGAGATATTTGGGAAAGAGAAACATAGACCAGCGAGTATTGATCTACAATTAATTATTAACTCCAATGATTCAATCAGTGGAAAAATCGGGAATATTGGAGAGCCCCCATTCAATTACTCCTGTCATCTTTGGCACAATGAAACCGCCTTAATACGTGGTGAATTATTCCAGGTTGCACCCTCCAGGCATATAGTTGAAAGATATAGAAAGTTCATATGCGAATATCTAAAAAAACAATCGAATTGGGTGGCTCAACATGAGCAAGAACTCGGTTCATTTGGGGCGATGGTAGAAAAATACCTGAATCGTTACCTGCCGGGTGAGACGGATCAAAGAGGCATATTCCCCTCTGAATGGGGAAGCCCGATGGTCAGAAATGTTGCAAACATCTCTGGATTTGGAGACGATAATCTTAGTCCTACCTTTGATGATACTTCACGTGAAGAAATTAACTCAAACTGGGAAAAATTATTAGCTGGACTTGATTCCAGTAAGCCACTTGATGCAAAAGCTATTCGAAAACGGCTTATAACCTACATCAGAAAATCAATCCTTCTCGCAGGGAAAGAGTTGAGCGACTTCATGGAAAAGTCAAATAAAGAAATGAAGTTTCTAAAAGAGAAAACAGATATTTTGCTTCGTGAGATGGAATTCTTCCCACCGCTCAGGGAAAAGCCCAAACCTTTCTATACAAGAGTTGAGCTTTTAGAACTAACAGGGCGCAAAGATTTCAAGGATGAGGAGTTCTCTGCTTTTGTCAATTACTATCTACGATTATTGGGATTTGAGAAGGAAATGGAAATCCAACGAATCTCTGATCGGGAGTCTCTCTTCCGCATCATTTTGCGGGATAATATAACGGGACACGAGTCATCGATAGCCGATGTTGGATATGGATACTCACAAGTTTTACCTATGATATTCTCGAAAACCCGCTCCAGAAAAACGATCCTACTTGAGCAACCAGAATTGCACTTGCACCCTTTAGCTCAGAGTAAACTTGCTGATTTATTAATAACGGATCTGGTAGCGACGAATCCTGCAATGGGGCTTAACCCTGATTCACCTCTTGATGGTCTCAATAGGTATTTAGCAGCCCATCCACACACCGAACCTGTAGTGAGAAGTCACTTATCGAACCAATATATAGTGGAAACACATTCCGAAGCACTTCTTCGAGCATTACAATTAAAAGTCGCGGAGGGTGTTCTTTCACATGATGATATCGTCATTTATTATGTATCAAATAATCATCTGGGAAATGGGAAAATTGAACAGATAAAAATTGATCCGAATGGATTCTTCGACAAACCAATTCCTGAAGGATTCTACGATAGTTCTACGAGTTTGCTTGAGAAGCTCTGGGAAGTCCAGAAATGAATGCTAACTGGCCTCAATACTTCCTTACGGCCTCATTTATTCAGAAATTTGATGCAGAATTTATGGCAAAGACTATGGCGGGTTTGCCCATGGAGAACTTGGATCTATTCAGAAATTTTCTAATGAATGCGAAGGGTAAAATATTTAGAGATGTGAGCAGGATTCGAATTGGAGAATCTCCACTATTGAGGAGCCTTCTTGGAAATGCCTCGAATGCTGGCTTGAGTCCCTATAGTAGTGGGAAAGATAGCGAGGGCGACACTACCGATATCCAAAAGAGTGCCTATTCCCAATTTGACAGCTCCTTCACTGAATTATTCACTGAAAACGAAATTGTGAAGCTCAATCAGTCAATCAATCAACCTATATTCAATCTGAGTACCATTAAAAAGAGATGGCCTAAGATTAGTGGCAAAGAAAATCCAAGTATTGTGCCCGGGAAAATGCATGATTGGAGTACGTTTCTCGGGCACTATTCCGTTCCTACAAAGAATGTACTAGTATGTGATTCTTTTCTAATGTCTGATGCCAGAAAGGTAAAAGAAAACCTGATTCCGATATTAAAAGCAGTTATGACGTTACAAGCAATTTTACCAAAAGTCACTATCATTTCCTCAAAATCTCACAAGGATGATACTGTAAAGCAAATTGAGCGCGAGGTTGGTGAAGGTTTAGAAATTGATTTTGTAGTGGAAGAAAGTCCTCGAAGTGTATCGTTCCATGATCGCTGGATTCTATTTGATCAAATGCTTCTCAATTTTCCTTCTGGCTTGGACATAGTATCAAAGGGAGTAGTCCACGAGACCAAGCTTACTAATCCGGCTGTGAGGTCCATTTTTAGTGGAGACGATGGACAGGTACAGGAGGTAAGTGAACTGTGGAAATCTATGGGGGAATTTATCGCCAGACGAAAATCCATGCGAAGAGTCACATCCGACTAATCAAGAGTAGCTCTTAGGATTTAGTTGATCCTTTGCGACTATTTGGCTAATTATGACTATTCCCAAACTTTCACCTGATAACCACGCTCGGCTCGAACAATCACGAGATGCCTCTGGATATGTCCCAGGTCGCATTTTTCCAAGCTGGGATAAAATCAATAATTTCAAGACACCTCTCACTCAGGGTGAATTATACTTAGCTAAATTCCTTGACACGCATCTCTCACAAGATTGGGAAATATTTGTCCAACCCTATCTGAATGGAGATCGCCCCGATATTGTTATTGGAAATCCCAAGATAGGTATTGTTGTTTACGAGGTGAAAGATTGGAATCTTGATCTTTACAGTAAATCTGCTACCTCGTATTATGACAAGACTCTAAAGAAAAAAAGAGCCTACACAGAATACCATGTAAAAACTGCATCAGGGAATCAGAAAATCCCCAGCCCCATCAAGCAAGCATATCGTTACATAGAGAATTTAACCAATTTGTATGTGCCGCGGATTTCATCTGACATTAAAAAGAACCCAAAGAATAAGGCTGCTTTTTCAGCAGGTCTATATTTCCATAATGCTTCGCAAATTCAGATTGATGATCTCTTTAAAACTAGATCTAAATACTTACGAATCTTTTGTGGTGAGACTCTCCGAGGCAAAGAAGCTTCCATTGAGAAAATCAATCCTTTCCACCAGATTGAACACTCCTGGTCACCAATTTCTAAATGGTACCCGGAAATCAGATTTTGGCTCACTCCGCCATATCATTCTATTGAACAAGGTACAAAAATTACACTATCCCCAGATCAGCGCAGGCATATCACACCTGCACCTGATACTCATCAGAGATTAAGGGGGGTCGCAGGGAGTGGAAAAACGCTCGTAATCGCTCAGCGGGCCGCAAATATAGCTTCACAGGGTAAGAAAGTATTGATAATCACATACAACATAACACTTTGGCACTATATAAGAGATCAAATTTCAAGAGCACGGTTCGGGTTCAAGTGGGATATGATAGAGTTCACTCACTTCCATGGTTTGATTAAAAACTACTTGAGTGAAAACGGTATAAAGTTCCCCAAGAACACAACGAGCGACGATGAATACCTAGACGATATATTGCCTTCTTTCGTGGTGAAATCATTAGACCGAGGAATAAATGTTAAGAATCGAAAGTATGATGCGATTCTTATTGATGAGGGTCAGGACTTTTGCAGATCCTATTATGATATGTTGTTGGGTTTTATGACAAAGAATGACGAAATACTTTTCGTGATGGATGAACGTCAGAATTTATACAAGCGAGAGTACTCCTGGGTTGATTCAATGACTAATAGCAAATTCCGAGGTCCTTGGAGATTGTTAAAGGAAAGCTATAGATTACCTGAAAGACTCCTAGTTGAGACAAATCGCTTTGCAAATAAATTTCTTCCAGGAGTTGGAGCTACACCTGAACCAATACCCTTTCAAGGAGATCTTTTTGCACCTCACTATGTGTGGAGAAACTTGGGCAGGGGTGATAGTTATGAGAGCAAAATAAGGTTGGCTTATAATTGGCTAACTGAGGGCAAGAAAATACATCCCTCTGATATTATTGTGCTGGCACACAGTCACAGCATTGGATGGAAGTTGGTCGAAAGTTTTAAGCCTCTTGAGGTAAATCATGTCTTTGAAGAGGATTCAGAATCTCCAACCCATAAGCACAAGATGTCTTTTTGGATGGGTGATTCCCGCTTAAAAATGAGTACAATCCATAGCTTTAAAGGATGGGAATTGACGAATGTAATCTTGCTAATAACACCACTTCCCAAGCAAGCGGATGTAGAAGCCTTTGATAATATGATTTACACTTCAATGACACGAACTAGAAGCAATCTTATTGTATTCAATCTCGAACCTAGATACGTAGAATATGGCAATCAATGGCCTAGCGAATGGTAATACCCAGTATACAACATGTCGAATAATTGCCTCAAAATCGACATGTTATCACCTTATGTAGATCCAATCGATACTTAACCGTCACCATAATCTAGAGTATTAATCCCAGAGACTACCGAACTGAGAGGGGCGCGGCTGTAAATTACCGAATCCCAGCGTGACGTATACGTGACATCCGTCGTCACGCAGCACTACACAAAACTACACAATAGAACACAATATAGCACATCCTAAATTATTGAATATCAATGTACTTAACCCGCCTTAAGAATGGGGCTATTATTGGGCTCCAGCTATCCTCTCCAAAGATCTCACTGGAAAGAAGAATTATAAGTACTTATAAAACAATAGGATAGGATAATTGTCCAAGACTCGCTTATAAACAAAAAAGCCACTCTAAAAAGGTGGCTTAAGTTGTTGTTCTTACTTGAGTAGCGGGAGTAGGATTCGAACCTACGACCTTTGGGTTATGAGCCCAACGAGCTACCAGACTGCTCCATCCCGCGATGTTTAACCGGTCTTCCCCTTCGACAAGCTCAGGGTACGCCCCGGTAGAAAGCGGGCTGAATATAATCGGGACAACAAGGTCTGTCAAGACCTTGAGGAATTAATTTAAATGAGTTTGGAACGGATGGCTGATGCGAGCGTAAGTATGATACAATCTGCTTATCTGCAATCAGGCTCCAATGTCATCCACCCCGACATTGGAGCCTGGTTCTTCTTCCAGCCGATTCATGTATTCCGCTTTTGCTTCATCAATTGCCGTAATCAAAGTCAAACGCTCCTGGATAATCTCATACATCAAGGTTTTTCGTTTCAAGAACAAGGTGAATATACGGATATGCTGACGGTATCTCTGCATGGTGTCATGATAGTACAGTGCAAAGCGACCAGCTGGCAATAAACTAAGAATGTATAGGGTTGTCAAAAGTCCTGAGCCGGTCAGGAAATAGACAGCCAGCGCTTGAAGGGTGTAAAACACCCCAAAAATTACGAAGCCAGACAGCATTTTAATTGTCGATAAGTATTCCAGGGAGGTTCCAAGATATTTAACCACCAGGGGAGGTGTGCGATAAGCCAGAAAATTGTTCACTACCCCCCATATGTAAATTGGGAAACCCGTGATCACTCCCAACAGACCGATTGCACGTCTGCTTATGGTCTTGTGGCCGTGAGCGGTGGATAGTAGTTCATCTCTTAGTTCAAGACCCTCAACTTTGGCCAAATATCGGTTCATCCGTCGATCCATTTGAGCGAATAATTCGGGATGTTCAGTTGAATACCAATTGATAGCGTCTGCCATCCCTCTGGTCATAGAAAAATCGTGCTGCTTTAGATCATCATCCAACCCGAGATCAACCGCGAGTTCCATTTTATAGATTTTCTTGAGATTTTTTAAGACGCCGGCAGATTCCGAACTTTCTACAGTTGTAGTGAGTTTTTCCAGGGCATCACGTATTTGCTTAGTGACTTCATAAACCGCCTCGTACTCATCCTTTTCATAGAGATCCTGATATTCGCTTAGATCAATAGGCCTTCCAAAGCGACAATGAACATCACTAAAAAATTCCGTAGGGGAGGAATAATTAATACCTGCTGGAACAATTTGAACCCCCAATTTAAATGCATTTTGAACCTCAGCACCCAGACCAATGCGGGCCGTACCGGTCTTGATTTCATGCAGGGTACCATCCATCTGACTGATCCCTTCAGGCATGATGACCAATGCATTTCCCTCTTCCAGAGATTGGTAACATTTCTCGAATATCTGTGCGTTTTTACCCATTTCATTCTCAGCATCCAGTTTTCGATATACGGGTAATACATGAACTGACCTAAAAAAGAGTTTTGAAATAGCGGAATTAAACAGTGTGCTTTTTCCTAGAAAATGGGGATTACGACCGCAGAGCAAGGCAACTAACATTGGATCCATCATGGTGTTGGGATGATTCGCCGCCAGGATGACGGGTCCCTTTTTTCTCACACGCTCTTTATGCTCGACATGAATGCGTCTAAAAAACACATTCACCATAAAAATTGAGAGATATTTTAAAAAGTGGTAGAGCATATTATTCGGCAGGAAGCGCTTCCCCCCGTTTAACTGGTAACATAAAGAATAATGCTATTAACAGGGTTATCGATCCATATATGAAACCCACCCCGTAATTATTATTGAAAATTTCAATAATTTTTCCAGCCATGATAGGTCCCACAATAGCCGAAGATTGAGACGAGAGGTAATACAAGCCAGTATATGTCCCTAAACGGTCTTGAGGAGCCATATCCACCACCATGGGGAGTGAATTGACAAGAATAAGCGACCAGGTGACACCAGTCAGGGGGAGCATGATTTTAATCATGGATAAGGATTGAATTGAAAATCCCCAAAAGAGCAGGAATGCAAAACCAGCAATTCCCACCATGATGATTATTTTTCTACCAAATTTGGCTCCGAGATATCCACTTAAGGGGGAGAAAAGGACGATGGGGAGGGAGAAGAAAGCCAGCAGACCCGTTGCCACTCCACTATCCACACCGAATCGATTCACGGCGAATGAGGTGAAGAAAACTTCCAGCGCTCCATAGCCCAGAAACCAGAAGAATATGGCCAGGAGTAAAAACAAAGCCGATCTGTCTTTATCGACCAGGACTGTTTTGAAGCTGTCCAGAAGACCTGGCTCTTCCTCTTTGGGTTCTGGAACTTTAGGCTCTTTCACAAAGTAAAGTACAACGGCTGCTCCGATGAGCATGATGATACCACCAAAATAGAAAGGAGCGCCTACAGAAACCTTGAACAGAATCCCACCAACTACAAAGGCCAGCACCGCACCTACACCACCCATGAGATTAATAATTCCATTAGCTTGAGAACGTTGGGGAGACGGGGTGATGTCTGGCATGAGGGATATAACTGGCGTCCTGAATACATCCATGAAAAAGAGGGTCACAAATATGGCAATCATAAATGGAATCAGAGAAACATTCAGCATCATGGGTATACCAATAAACCCGATAAAGGCCAATGGAGCACCCATTGCGATGAACGGTTTACGTCTACCCATTTTAGTTCTGATTCGATCAGACCAGGCACCAATAAAAGGAAGAATAAAGAGAGCAGCAATGTTGTCCAGAGTCATAACAAATCCGGTTGCAGTGGCACTCATGCCAAAACCATTCACGCCGGATGTAGTGGCAAAGCCCTCTCGACCAGCCTGGAGGAAGATGGGGACATAGGCATTATAGATACCCCATAATATGGTTGTACCCATAAACCCAAACCCAAGAAGCAATAAACGTCCATAGCTGAATTTCATCCTAAGCCCTTCCTTGATTGATCAAATACTAGAGTTTTAAAATAAGGTTTGATAGTGAGAATTCAATAAATGATAATGTATTCAAACTGCATGATTAGATAAAGTATTAATATTATTTAATGCTGGCAGAAGCAATTGCTAATGCAGGCTGTCAGCTTAACTTTCATCACCAATTAATTACCAGCATGGAGATTCTACATGGACCTTTTTAAACGCTATTTGATGTTCATTCAATTGTTGTTCATGAATTGGATTGGTAAAATTGGGGTCATATTAGCAAGTACAGCCTTTATTTCGTTCTTCATTTTAGAGGGTATGTCCCTGATTGGCGTGTTTAGAAGCACCTATACCGGGATTGTCACCTATTTTTTAATACCGATTCTGTTTGTAATCGGACTAGCCCTCTTGCCCTTTGCCTGGCGAAAACAGAAAAAAGAAACTGGGAGAACCCTCCATCATGTGTTTTTGGAAAAACTGGATAATGGGGAAGTGGGAGGGAGCAACTTCTGGGAGAAGGTTGTTCCAGTAGTAGGTATCCTGACTATTGTAAATGTCCTTTTTATCGTCGCGGCTGGGTCGAGTGCTATGCACTATATGGATGAATCAGAATTTTGTGGGACAGCCTGTCATACTATCATGGGCCCTGAATGGCAAGTCTACTCGGTCTCACCACATTCTAGAGTTCCCTGCGTAGACTGTCATATTGGGGAGGGTGTTAAAGCATTGGCCTCGGCAAAAGTAAACGGTGCCTGGCAGGCAGTAGCAGCTATGTTTGATCTTTATGATAAACCTATCGGTACTCCAATACACAATCTCAGACCAGCAACAGAGACCTGTGGGAAATGCCACTGGCCGGAAAAACACTATGGATCAAAACTGGTTAAAATCGAGCGTTATCGCGATGATGAAGCCAATACAAAACAGTATACCACTCTTAATCTGAAGGTTGATGCGATCAATGGAGTTGGATCAGGGATTCATTGGCATATTGCTGAAAACAATGAAGTCCGTTATAGCTCGGTTGATGATCAACGCGAGGATATGATCTGGGTCGAGGTCAAACAGCCTAATGGAGAGTTTAAAAGATATATTAACCAACATTTAGCTGATTCCACATATGAGCATACGGAACCTCGAGTGATGGATTGCGTGGATTGTCACAACCGAGCTACGCATATCTATGAGCAACCTGATGCTGCACTGGATCGTGCGATGGCCAGGGGAGATATCGACCCAGATATTCCCTACATCAAGCGTGAGGCGATGGCAGCAATTATCACTCATTATGACGATAAGGCAACAGGACTCTCAACAATTGAGGACAGACTCGAATCCTATTATGCTATTGAGTATCCCGAAACTGATTTCCTATCGCTCACTGGGTCCATAGAGGCAGTAAAAGCCATATACGATCGCAATATTCATCCTGCCATGAAGATTGATTGGGGGACTTATCCGAATCACCTTGGTCATCGTGTAGAATTCGGCTGTTTTTCGTGTCATAATTTTATGCAACATGAGCAAAGTGATGGTTGCTTCAGATGTCATAATCGGCATCTAGTTGATGAAGCAGGTGTGGCCATTTCTGATGAGTGTACACTGTGTCATTCTATTCTGTCACTCGGTGAAGAAAATCCCCTGCAATACCTGCTGGATCAGGAATTTCGATCCTTTGAGGAGCACAAAAATACTTACTTCAGGGAAGAGTATTTGAAAAACTTCTAATCCTGAGAATTCTTTGGTAGGGTAATTGAAGCTCGCAGTCCATGAGGTGTGATATTCTCCAGTTTGAGGGAACCTTTTAACAGCGCAATAGCCCACGTAGAAATAGATAAGCCCAACCCGCTACCCGTCATGGCCTGGTGAATGGTTGATTCTCCACGGACGAATGGTTCAAGAATCTTCTTAAGCTCAGCCTCCGCTATGCCAGGTCCCGTATCACAAACATGAATGGATACACCTGACTCATCAGCTGTAGTCGATATGGATATGGTTGAGTTATCAGGTGAATAGAGTACTGCGTTTCGGACGAGATTGTCGAACACCAACTGAAGCAAATAGATGTCTGAATGGACTTTGGTGGATTCAACTTTCGAAAAATCAAAATGCACGTTATTGTTGCGAAAAATTCGCTGGATTCTACCTGACTCATCACTGATAAAATCCTGTAACCAGATGTCTGAGGGTAAAAGTTTATAGGGCCGTTGAGAATTACTGATAACTAGTAAGTTCTCGATGAGGGTCTGCATCCTATCAACTTCCTCACTCAATAGGTCCAGGGAATATTGTTGTGCAGAGTCACTTTTTTTCTGAAGTAAAGAAATCTCAGAATGCATGATTGCCAGAGGTGTTTTCAACTCATGGGAAACGTTTGCAGCAAATAGCTCCAGAGTCTCCATGGATTGCCCTACCTTACGCAAGAGATTATTTAAGGTCTTTGTAAGATCACCGATCTCATCCCTGCTTTCAATATCAGGCAGGGCGCTAATCTCAGATTGTTCAGCCAGTACTTCTGCACTTTTTGCTAACTGCTTTACAGGTCTCAAGGCGAGTTTTACAAAAAGAATACTCAAAAGGATGAAGAGTAAAATCCCGACACTGCCGGTGACGATAAGAATTTTATTTTTATAGTCTTTAAAATCATCGAGATATTTAAAGGGAATGGTTACGATGAGCCATCCCAGGTGTTGTTGATGAATATGAACAGGTGTGATCAAGCGTCTTGATGGTTTATCAAAAAAGAATACGGTCTCTACAGTTTCCCGGGATGGGAGGTTCTCACCGTGGTAAAGTCGTCGACCTTCCAGATTACCAGAGAGCATAATCGTTCTGCCCTGGTTATTGATGAATTGCACAAAAAATGGAATGTCATCATCAGCCGCTCCAGAATGTTCAAAATTGCTATGTAAATCATGAAACGAAATACGGTCATTCTGAACTGTAATCGTAGCTTGAAAATTATCAGATTGCATATGCAGGAATTTATCCAGGTTCATATTCAATACTTGATCCAGTAGGATGGACAAAATAAATGTAAATAGAAGGAGAATCCCAGCCAGGCTGGCAGCCTGGGCAAAAATAATCTTAAATCTAATGGATAGGTTAGGGAGCCTAGGCTTCATTCTCTATGTAATAACCTTCGCCCCGTTTGGTATATATCAGCTTCATGGAGCTGAGCTGGTCCAGCTTGGTTCGTAACATGCGAATGTACACTTCAAGTGTATTGGTCTTGGGGTCAAAATCATACCCCCAGATTTCCTGTAAAAAGGTTTTTCGAGAGATAACATCGCCAGGATGTTGAAAGAGCAAATTTAGGATGGCTGATTCTTTCTGTGATAACTCGGTGGATTTTCCATCATAATAGACATAGTGTTTGGTAGCATCGAAGGTGAAGCCTTTTGAATCAAAGATTGAAATAGGGGGTTGGTGGCTACGTCTAATTAGGCTTGCCAATCTGATTAGCAATTCCTCTGAATTGAAGGGTTTGGTCAGATAGTCATCTGCTCCGGATTCAAATCCTTTGATTCGGTGATGTATAGCAGACTGAGCAGTCAAAAATAGGATAGGTGTTTTATCACCTTTTTGCCGGAGGCGTTCACAGATTTCAACACCAGATATCTCAGGAAGTAGCCAATCGAGTATGATAGCATCAAACGCATCCGTGGTGACTATCTCCCAGGCACTCTTACCATCATAGGCGGTTGTCACGCTATATTTATTCTCTCGCAAGAGAGTTCCAAGATGTTGGGCTAATCTTTTTTCATCTTCAACAAGTAGAATTTTCATCATGGCAACTTAACTTTCAACCGGCTCGGAAAACATTATCAAATAAAAAAAAGGGGAGGACGAGCCTCCCCTTTGTTCTTGATCGGAGATCTTTTTAGTCGTGCATACCTACAGCATAGTCAGATAGAACTTGCAAAGTCTTCATTGAATACTGTGTTGTGTCGCCAGGTGCAGTAGCAAATCCACCTTGACCATTTTCATCAACGTGACAGCCATAGCAGGCATATTTCAGACTGAGCATGGCTTTGCCATCAACGTTTCTTACTGTGGCGCCATCATCGTTAAAGAACTCATAGTCTGCTTCAGTATTAATAGCAAAGAGGTGAGATTTAACATCGCCAGTGTAAGCACCGCGTTGTTGTCCAGATTTGGATGAATATGGCATATGACAACTGTTACAACTTGCTGCAGCATTGTGCTTCATAGTTGTTTTGTCGGCATGGCAATCAGATCCACAAGTCTGAATTACAGAATCTCCACTCCAAATGGTACGTTTATGAGGATCATGACAATCAATACATGACATTTGGCCATTATTGTAATGATCGGTAGTGATGTATTCATCATATTGTTCATGATGTTTTGTGAATCCGCTTGAAGCAGCAATTGATCTGTCAGCGTTGCGTGTATGACAATCACCACAAAGATCAGTTACATCCTTGGTACCTTCGAGACGGCTAGTCACTACGCGTTCGATATATTGCGTGTCGCCATCGACTGCATGTTGACTTCCCTGACCGTGACAGGCTTCACACTGGATTCCACCAAAGGCGAAATAATCCATGGTTTCTGGAGCATCTATATCGAGATGAACCTTCAGCCATGAACTATCTGGGTTTGATGTTTCAAAACCACCAGTAGTGTGGCATTTGAAACAGCCATAGTTGTATTTTTTAACATCACTTGGGTGATAATCATTCCATCCCCAATCAACACCAACACCATCACCAAAGAAGTTATGTTGGTTGGCACCAGTACCAGGAACAATACTCTCAGCAGTTCCAAGGACGTGACCAGTAATGTCAACAAAGCGAGCTTTCCAGCCAAAACCACCAATAACACCAGCAATGTTTGACCAGTCTGATTCACTGGCAGGCAGGGTCAGGCTGTTGTTAACAAAACTTGGGTAGGTTGGAGCAGCGCCATCAACGATGTTGAATTTGTAAGGGTGGCCGCTATCAATAAAATCTGCATAAATTTCGGTGTGACAATCACCACAGGCAGCAGAACCGACGTGGGCTAGATCTGGTAATTCTTCTTCATCTTTAGTGTCCTCACAACTCCACATAAACATGACAGGTACAACGAGTAAAAGGGTAAATAGTTTTTGCATCTTTCCTCCTGAGTTAATTCTCGTGAAAAAGATAACAATAGTAGTAGTGTACAATAGCAGATAGTGAGAAAATGAAACAATCTTAATATATGAGAATGCTTTAATCTTTGGTTAGGAGAGGTGTAAAATGGTAGGGATAAAGAAAAAGGTATGGCGTGTTAAAAGAGGTGTTTATTCCCTTGCTCACAGATAGTGCTAATTCTATTTTCGCCCGCCTTCGTGGGACGTAGTCCCAACTACGGCGGGCAGGCCCGCCAGGATTGACAAGGTCGACTCAGTAGGACGATAAACCGCGGTGTGTCATCCTGAGGAGCGAAGCGTCTCGAAGGATATATAGAATCCTTGAGAGAGAATTGAAAGGCAGGGTAGCTCAGTTGGTTAGAGCACCGGCTTCATAAGCCGGGCGTCGGGAGTTCAAATCTCCCCCCTGCTACATATCTGCGTTCACTTCGTTCAACTACGATGTGCAGGCACAACTTAAGTCCTTGATACCAACAGTATCAGGGACTTTTTTATTAGTGTAAACACTTCACTCATTAGATTGTGCATGACCGGTTGCTGGATAGTGGGTTGTAGGGAACAGTATTTGGCTTGCTTCGTCGATTGCCCAAAATTCACTGTCTTAGAAAAATTTTGATATTCATTGAGATGGTTAGCAATTTATCCCCTATATACTGAAATTGTTTTCAGCTTTATTTGTATTAATTTGAATAGAATAATTAAGAATCCCAACAGCTATCACTCGTAAAATTGGCAGGTAAAACTTGGGTAGAAAGCATAACAGTTCTAAAAAAAAAGGTAAGCGAAAGACCTTATCTCCCTCGGAGAAGAAGAAGTATTTGCGGATTCGCTATGCTGAAGTGAGCGAGGAGCAACTCATTGACCCGGATGAGTATATTGACAGTCTTGCCTGGTGGGAGTATAAGCGTGATAATTTTCAAGATGAGTTGCTAACTCATTTATTTGAAATTTATGATATTCCAACTGGATTAAGGAAAGCTTGGGGCTTGCCATTCAGAAAACACCAGGGATTGTGTCTGGAACCTCAGGATTTTCCGAATGCGCCCAATGATCCATCTTTTTCATCAACTGTGCTAAAACCTGGAGAAATATATAACCATCAAATCACATACAAATTTGATACAGTCACATAAACTAAGTTGAAATAAAACATAAAATTCAGGAAAGTTCAAATCGAGGGAATCTTGCCTGAAATCATTGTGGGATAAAAGAAAAGGACCAATTCATGGAGTTTTCATTTGTTGATTATCTAGTATTCATTACATACGCAGTAACTATTGTCTCAGTAGGACTGTGGGTCTCCAGGAGTAAAGAAGGGCACGAGAAAAATGCAGAAGACTATTTTCTGGCTGGCAAATCTTTACCATGGTGGGCCATAGGTGCCTCACTAATCGCAGCCAATATCTCTGCAGAGCAGTTTATTGGTATGTCGGGCTCTGGGTTTTCGCTGGGTCTGGCGATAGCATCATACGAATGGATGGCCGCCCTCACATTAATCATCGTGGGTAAATATTTTCTGCCAATATTTATTGAGAAAAACATATACACAATACCGGGTTTTGTTGAAGTCCGCTATAGTAAAAACCTTAAAACTATCCTCGCCGTATTCTGGATTGGTCTCTTTATTTTCGTAAATCTAACCTCTGTTCTATTCCTTGGAGCTAAAGCGCTTGATACAATATTGGGCACCGGAAATGGCGATTATATCATGCATGGGATTCTTGGATTGGCCTTTTTTGCTGCGGCTTATTCAATCTGGGGTGGTTTATCAGCAGTAGCCTGGACAGATGTTATTCAGGTGATTCTGCTCATTGTGGGTGGGTTGGTTACCTCCATGATTGCCTTGAATTATGTAACCCCTGATGGCGGTGTGTTTAATGGTCTTTCTCATATATATAATGTAGCTGGTGATCATTTTCACATGATCCTCAAAGAAGGACACCCCAGCTTTAATAATTTACCAGGAATTGCAGTGTTGGTTGGAGGTATGTGGGTTGCAAATCTCTATTACTGGGGTTTTAATCAGTACATCATCCAAAGAACATTTGCCGCCAAATCTTTGAAAGAAGCCCAGAAGGGAATTGCCTTTGCAGCTTTCTTAAAGCTCATCATTCCACTGATAGTGGTCATTCCGGGAATTGTTGCTTATGTCATGTTCACAGCCCCCCAGGGTACCAGTGTCATTCCAGGTGTCAGTGAGGCCTTTAGTAGTGCCAATGGGGTTAATTATGATAAAGCGTATCCATGGTTAATCTCTCAGTTTGTGCCAACTGGTCTCCAGGGATTAGTATTAGCGGCATTGGCAGCAGCTATTGTTTCTTCCTTGGCTTCCATGCTGAATTCAACATCAACCATATTTACAATGGATATATATCGGGCATATATCAACACCAATGCCAGTGATAAACAAACTGTCAAAGTGGGACGAATTACAGTTCTAGTGGCTTTAATCATTGCAGTGCTGGTGGCACCTATGCTGGGGTCAATAAAAGAAATGTTTCAATACATCCAGGAATACACCGGTCTGGTCAGCCCGGGAGTGCTCGGTGTTTTCATCATGGGTCTTTTTTATAAGAAGTCGACCAACAACGGCGCCATCTGGGGAGCAGTTTCTTCCATTCCCATAGCATTGGTGCTAAAGTTAGGTACCTCACTACCCTGGATGCATCAGATGATGATCGTATGGGTCGCTACCATGGTAATTATCGCTATTGTTAGCCAGCTTGAAGGTAAAGGCGCAGCGGATCCTAAAGGTATTTCAGTATCACGAAAATACTTCGCAACTGAGCCAGTGTTTAATATAAGTGCCATGATCATTAGCGTAATACTCGTCGCCTTGTACGCAATATTCTGGTAGGAATTGATGCTACAAATGATACATCCAGGCGACACACCACATCGACGATACAACCCACTCACTAATGAATGGGTGTTGGTCTCTGCTCATCGTGCAGAGCGTCCCTGGCAGGGGCAATTTGAGGAGCCACAGAAGGTTTCCCGACCCAAGCATGATCCTGATGGTTATCTGTATCTGATAATAAATGGGCTATGGGGATATTGAACCCGGATTATGAGAAAACGTATTTCTTTACTAATGATTTTCCAGCGCTGCTACCGGAACCCTCTTTGGCTGACCCGGCAGGTGAGGATGAGTTATACCAATGGTACAATGTTGCAGGTACTTCCGGAGTCAAATAATATTCGGTGAGGGAGATAATTAAATGAGAGTTCAGATTTATACTATGCAGGGTGTTGATGAGGCTCTGAATGTGATAAAACAAGGTGTGGACCACATAGGTGTCACGCCAAGTAGTATCGGTTTACCTGGTGAAGTTAGTTTTGATGCTGCACGCTCAATTGTGGATGCTGTGAAGTCCAGAGCGGTCAGTGTGGCCTTGTCGGTAGAGACAGATTTGGATGCTATTATGGAAATGGTAGATACTGTTCGCCCTGACATTCTGCACCTGTGTGGACTGCAAAACACATTGGATCCAGAAGCAGTGGGGAGACTCCGGGATCAACTACCTGGGCTGGCTATTATGCAGGCTATTTCTGTTGAGGGTCCCCAGGCTTTGGACATTGCCAAGGCGTATGAGCCGGTTGTTGAGTATCTGTTACTGGATACTCAGGATCCCAAAATTGCAGGTATTGGTGCATCTGGAGTTACCCACGATTGGAGCATTAGTCGGGAAATAGTTCAACAAATTCAAATACCAGTCATTCTGGCTGGTGGGCTTTCACCGGAGAATGTAGCTGAGGCTGTCAAAATTGTGAAACCCTGGGGAGTTGACTCCCTAACTCACACCAACAAGAAACTGGCCGATGGTGGTTTCCGGAAAAACATCGATCGGGTCGGACAGTTTGTGAGGGTGGCTAGGGGTTTATAGAATAATCTATCACCGTTTAAATACCAATTGAACATCATGCTTCAGTGAAAGCGTGACAGTGGTACGCTTGACCACCGAAACATAGCTTCACTATCAAGAGTCGAATTCAGAAGGTTTCCCTTATTTCAAGTACAACATCTTGATTGTCTCGGAGTATGTACCAGCTTGGATCTTGGCAATATATAGACCCGTTGACACTGGTCGTTGGGCATGATCCAAGCCTGTCCAGACATATTCATATCGTCCTGCATTCAGAGTTCCAGATTCAATTGTTCTCACTGCATTCCCTTTGATATCATAAATGATCAGCAGAACATTTTCACTTTCAGGGATTTCATAACGGATTGTAGTAGCAGGATTGAATGGATTTGGATAGTTCTGCCTGAGTACAAAATTTTCAGTTAGCAGATTATTATCAACACCAGTAGTTGTGGATGAAAAATACAGATTGTCCAGATAAACATCACCATTCCCCTCAAATTTAAACTGGAAAACATTGGTAACATCAACAGGAACAAAGGCAGTCAGAGGAATATCAACGCTCACCCAAGTTTCTGGTGATACCGGTAATGCGTATGGTGTTTCAACAGGTCCCGGACTTATTAAAAACACGTTTAACGCTGTAGAGTTTGCACTCCAGAAATCAACATGCAGCAGGTCCATTTCAGAAACATTCTGATTGCTACCCAACACGATGCCCTGGTAATTCAAACCACTATAGAGTAGGGTATTGTTACCTTCAATCTCCACTTCAGTAACTACGGTGGCCTGACCCCAACCAGGATAGAAATCAGTTCCAGCTATATTTGAATAAGCATCGCTGAATACTGAAATAACATCTGTTGCTGACACAGTTGGGATTGGTGCATGAGCCACCGGAACAGCTGGTAGAATTTGTGCGGAAAAGCTGATGTTATCGAAGTAGCAGATATTGTCAGTGGTTCTGGCCGCATCAAAATCTGGAAAAATGACGATTTGATCCAGAACGCCAGTTGCTCCTACACCGATATGACTGGAAAAATCAAAGGTCATTTCCTCCCATTCGTTGATCAAAGTATTAGCAACTTTTATCTCTGGTTGAGCTTCACCATTTGCTTCAACGAATTTAAGACCGACATCGCTGATCACAGATTTATAGACCATGATCTTGACTGTACTATTAGTGGCATCAAAACTGAATGACCCGATATCTGAGCCGTGCTGAGATTCAACACCGGCCCAGGGAGCACCGGTGGTTAAGGTTGTCATGGAACCCACTGTAGCAGAGGTATTTACACCAGTTGCACTTGGATTTGATACGATCTCGAAGGGGGCGTTGCCACCATTTTCAAAGGTAGTCCAGGTCCAGTCCGCTCCATAACCCTCAGCTTCAAAATCGATGGGAGCATGGGGTGTTGGTTCTAAGCCACCACCTTCTCCTTTGAAATAAATATTATCCAGATAGACATCTCCATTACCTACAAATTTAAACTGATAAATATCAACCACAGACAAACCGAGGTCGGTGAAGTGGGACAGAGGGATGTCAGCACCTACCCACGTGTCATTGGCTACAGGGAGGGAGAAGAGCTGTTCACCTGAAGCTTGACTGATGAGTAAGATCTGCAGCTCAGTTGAGTTCGCACTCCAGAAATCTACATGAACCGAATCCATACCAGTCAGATCCTGTGCACTTCCCAATTCAATTCCCTGGTAGTTCAAACCAGCATAAAGCAGAGTATTGTTGCCCTCGATAGCCACTTCAGTAACTACGGTGGTCTGACCCCAACCAGGATAGAAATTGGTTCCACCCAGGTTTGTATAAGCATCACTGAATACTGAAATAACATTCTCTGCAGCCACAGTTGGGATTGGTGCATGAGCAACCGGTGCTGGAGGTAGCTCTTGTCCTGAGAAGCTGATGTTGTCAAAGTAACAGAGGTTATCGGTTGTTCTTCCGCCCAGGTCAAAATCTGGAAAAATGACGATTTGGTCCAGAATACCAGTAGCTCCTACACCGATATGACTGGAAAAATCAAAGGTCAGTTCTTCCCATTCGTTGATTAAAGTGTTGGCGACTTTTATCTCTGGTTGAGCTTCACCATTTGCTTCAACGAATTTGAGACCAACATCGCTGATCACAGATTTATAGACCATAATCTTGACCGTAGTATTGGTGACGTCAAAACTGAATGACCCGATATCCGAGCCATGCTGAGATTCAACACCAGCCCAGGGAGCTCCGGTAGTTAAGGTTGTCATTGAACCCACTGTTGCGGACATATTTAGCCCCGTTGAACTTGGATTTGTTACAATCTCGATGGGGGCATTGCCACCATTTTCGAAGGTTGTCCAGGTCCAGTCCGCACCATAACCCCCAGCTTCAAAATCGATGGGCGTATTTTGAGCAATCGCTGTTCCAACTATAGATAAAAGGATAATTAAAGGTATAAATCTTGTTTTCATCTGAATCTCCTGCTTGTTTGGGTCACTATTTGAAGTATACAAGATTCACTCCTCAATTTGAGAGATGCAATTAATTGGTCCGTGACAAATCAAATAAATTGCATTTTTCTAGTATACAGGGAGTGACATTGACAGATAAGACATGCATATGGCTAAAATACACAACGAGTTAGATTGATTTTAGGACAACTGAGAAAAACTCAATAATTCCTTGAGATTAATAATAAGTGTAGTGAAGCTTGAGGTAATTGATCTGATCAAATCAAGAGGTGACGTAAGATTTATTATTATTGGTATAAAAAGATTCTCATTTTAATAATATACAGTACAATGTTATTAATAGAATATTTCCATCTGTAATGGATACTTCCAATAGAGGTAAAAGCAAGATGAAGCGTAACAGATACCTCATCGCAAGCCTATTAATCATGGTTGTTGCTTGTGATAAGGACACTACTGGACCTACCGAGATTGAAGACCAGGTATTTTCAATCGAGAAAAGCTCCAAGCGTGGGCTGGCTTTCAATTTATCGGATACATCTGATTTTAATGCGCTCAAATCAGGAGTTTCCTGGTGGTACAACTGGTACTATGAGCCCAGCGCATCAGAGGGCTATTATGCAGAGTATGAGATGGAATTTATTCCCATGCTGTGGGGTGGTAATCCAAGTCAAAATAGTATGAACCAGATGAAAGGGTTTATCCTGGAGCATCCAGAAATTGAATACCTACTGGTGATGAATGAACCAAATCTTACGGATCAGGCCAATCGAACGCCTCAACAAGCGGCCAATGATTGGCTTATCTACGAGCAGGTGCAGGCTGATTTAGCAGAATATGATCGATCAATTTATCTAGTTGGACCAGCCATGAATTGGGGCACCATGACAAATTATTCTGACCCAGTGGTTTGGCTTGACGCATTTTACGATGCCTTTTGGCTACTGGCCTCCAGGGAACCTCAAATTGATTATCTGGCATTTCACTGGTATGATTATGGTCTCGAATTCCAACTCGATCGTCTGCAAAAATACGGCAAACAAATATGGATCACTGAATTGGCCAATTGGAATGCTCAGGTCGATTCGTATCAAAAACAAATCCAGCAGATGGGAGACATGGTTGCCATTTGTGAAGAGAGGGAAGATGTTTTTCGGTATGCCTGGTTTATCGGAAGGGGACAATATCCCGATAATCATTACACCTATTTGTTTAACCCCGAACCGGGACAATTAAATGAATTGGGGGAGTTTTACATCAACCTGCCCTATGCAGAAACAGATTGATAATGTTTCAATCAAACCACCCAAGGACCTACAATGAGAAAATCTTATAACAAAATGGCCAGAATATTAATCCTGGGGGTCAGTCTGGTCATTTTCTCAGGAAATTCATTAGCCTACTACACTACTCAGGGTCAGAATATCATTGAAAAGTCATCAGGAGCCGTGGTGCAATTGCGGGGCATTGGTTTGGGTGGCTGGCTGCTTCCAGAGGGTTATATGTGGGGAATCCGGGTTTTGGATCGACCATACCAATTCGAAAATGCTATTGTGGATCTCATCGGAGAAAGAAACGCAAAAAAATTCTGGAAACTCTATCATCAGAATTTCATGACCCGATCTGATGTACTGATCATGAAATCCTGGGGCGTGAATACATTACGCATTCCTCTCTTAGCCTCCATGCTGCAACCACGTGAGGACCAACCTTTGCAAGCGCCCTATAATTACGATGAGAGTGCATTCCAATACCTTGATGATCTCGTTAAATGGTGTGAGGAATTGGAGATGGGGGTGATCTGGGATCTGCATGGTGCCCCTGGGGCTCAAAATGCTGCCAATATATCGGATAGTGATGGTACAGCAAGATTGTGGACAGAAAAAGAAACATATTGGCCGATGACCACTGATCTCTGGGATAAAATCACCAAACGTTACAATAGTTATGCATGCATTGTCGGGTACGATCTCTTGAATGAACCATTATTAGCACGTTACCCTGGTGTTGATCCAGGCTTATTAAGAGAATTATACGTGGAGATCACCCGCGTAATCAGAGACACCGATGATACAGGTATCATTTTTGTGGAAGGGGATGACTGGGCCCAAAGCTTTGAGATGCTGGAACCACTGGATTGGGATAAACATTTGGTGATCGCTTTCCATTCCTATCCACCAACCAATTCTCAAAACGGTCTACAACGCTGGGATGATTTACGTCAGAAATACAATATCCCACTCTGGCATGGGGAAACTGGTGAACAGAATCCGCCCTGGGAACTTTATAAAAGATCTACAGAATTTTTGGAGACTGCCAACGTGGGTTGGAACTGGTGGACCCATAAAAAGTTTGACTTGAGTCGTCAACCATGGAGCATATATCGCACACCTGGTTTTGAAACAATACTGGATTATTGGAAGGGAACTGGTGATCGACCAACAAAACGTCAAGCCAAACGCTGGTTATTCGACCAGGCCCGTAAGACAAATACGGAGCACTGTGAATTTTTACCGGGCATGGTTGAATCGTTACATCCCCTGGATCCAAGTGACTATTTGAATATTCGCGGCATCCGGATGCCACGCATAATAGAGCATCCCCAGTCCGGGATTTTGGAAACCGGGTATGGATTAACCCTGTCGGTGAAAGCCAGCGGATATCCCTTGAATTACCAATGGTATCGTAATGGTCGTGCAATTCCTGGAGAAACTTCCTTTCAAATATTTGTGCACCAGTTTAGCACGGGTGAGCAGGCGGGGGAATACCATGTCGAAATATCAAATGAAAAAGGTCATGTGCAAAGTACAGCGGCTCAGCTCATAGCGAGTCCATTCAAAGGGAATATTATTCAGAGTACAGATATTGCGCCCATTATTGACGGTGAAGTTGATGAAATCTGGCAAAATCTTGAACAGATCAGACTTACGCATGTTATTGATGGTACCGGCACATCAGAAGCAGATCTGGGAGGCTGGTTTTCAGTGACCTGGGATGCCGAGAGTCTGTATCTTATTGTCAGAGTATTTGATGATATTTTGAGTGATAATGCCTCTATCGACTACCTGAAAGATGGGATTGAGATATATCTTGATGCTGATAATAGCAAATCAACTTTTTATGGAAGTGATGAATATCAGCTGCGGGTAGTACTGGATGAACAAATCGTAAGCTCGGCGATCGGATCTACAATAAATAATGCCCGTTGTGCTCAATTGCGGCTATCTGACGGCTATCAGATTGAATTAACCATCCCATGGGTGGGTCTCAGTGATTCTACTGATCCTGGCCATTTTCTGGGCTTAGACATCCATGTGAATGACAATGACAGTAATACTAGAAATGGAAAACTGGCCTGGTGGGCGGAACGTGATAATTCCTATCAGACCCCTGCAGTCTTTGGGGCAGTACAACTGAAATAGTAGGGACGTAACATGTTACGTCCCTACTATTTGTTAAGCTTCAGGTAATTCTCAAAAGCAGGTTTGGGTTGGCGACTTTCATAAAAGAGACCCCAATTTTTCTCGATCTCTCTGAGTCCTGTTTGTAGACCCCCACCTTTCCATGGTTCATCAAATGCTTCAAACCAAAAAGTGGTAACATTATTCTTATTAATCCAGGCATTCAGTTGCAATAGAAATTGCTCCTGGGCTTTATGACTTACCTCGCCTTTGACCAAACTGCCCTGTTCTCCTGGACCCTTTTTATCAGCATTATAATCGGTTGCCCAGCCAGTTTCACCCAGTGCGATTATTTTATCGGGATGAAAAGCTAAAGCCGCTTGATAAATACTATCTGTCCATGACAAGGCAATATCCAGAGTTTTTCCATTCCAAAGTGGATAAGCATGTAAAACAATAAAATCAATTTCAGCTGCCACAGCTTTACTATGTGGTTTATTCCAGAAATTATAATCATCCGCAGTGGTTACTGGAGTTTTGGTAGAGTTTCTCACCATGCGAATATATCTAATCAGATTCTCTGCTTCCATGTGATGCCAGGACCATTCCACCTGGGACTCATTACCAACGTTTATGGCGATGACCTCCGCTGAGAATCGATTGGCCAACTCAATCCCTTTCTCAACCTGTTCCTGGTTTAAGGGTTTGCGCTCGGGGTGTTTGGTTTCATTCGCCAGCCAGATCCCAAGCATGACCCGGATAGGCAGCTCATTATCATGAATAACCTTTAAAACCCGTTCACTATCAGCATCTGATCCATAAACCCGGATAAGGTTCCAATAATGGGAAATGATGTTCAGATCCTCAAGGATTTCGGCTTCGCTTGGACCTTTCTCACCTGGAGCTTGACCGGCACGATAACAGCCATAGGAGATTCCATTACCAATCCATTTTTCACCCAGAAAAGGTGAAAAATTACGTTCGTTAAAAGGTGATTCTCTGGTAAGGTCAGTGAAATCTATGCCTGTTCCTGCCGCAGTCAGCTCGGTAGCCGCCCTAGATGACTTTTTAAGCAAAATTTCATTGGGTTGACAAGAAAACAAACCTACCGCCACCAAAAGGAGTCCAGCTAAAGCATTAATAAAATTTTTCATCGATGTTTTTCCCAATTTAAATAATTTGACTAATCCAGAATCACATCAATGCGACTCACTCGACGGGAGCGTATTTGTAGGGCCATATCTCCCTCGATATGATTCCCTTCAAAATTATGAGTATTTCCTTCTTCGTCATGAATACTAAATCGTTTGGCAGAGACTCTATCCGACCCGAAAGTATTTTTCATTTTCGGATTGTGATATGTGACCATAATCTCACCCAGGAACATAAAACTGAATGAATTTGCAGGAATCAACATTGAACCCGCATCATTTGACGGATTGAATTGAAGATGCTGGTCGCTTGTAGTAAATAGCCAGGAGGGTATTACCGGTTTTATCTGGAAAACCACTTCTCCATGCTTATCCAGATCAAAAGGTTTGGGTCCAATGCACATATGCATCAGGATTTGAATATATTCAGCTGTTGCTCCACTGAGACGGGCCACAAAACCGGTTCCATGTATTTTCGAATCAGGGTTTGCGCTACTTACCAGAAAAGATGAGTTCTCCAGAATGCTGCGACCATATACTTCTGGTTTTTGAAAGGGAATAAAGACTTGTTTAAAATCTTCGAAGAACATGTCATATAGCCCATTACGGAGCATCTCATACATGTACTTGTATTCCATATGGAGCCAGATTGATTCGTTCTCGAACCAACCCGGTGAAAATACTCGTGCTCGACCGATCTCCATGGGTTCATCATCCAGGGAGGCATTCACCTTATACATACCTAACTTGGTATCATAGAGGTCACTCTGCTTGATGTTATGTACCAATTCAAGGGCTGCTTTCTGTTCGGGCTGGCAGCGTAGATAGTGTACCGGACCTTCCAGGAAATGGGGGAGGTGATGCACGCTGAAAGCCTTTGCTTTGAAACAACTCTGACCTTTTGCATTGGTTTTTGGTACTGTAGATCCATCTGAAACTTTGCGTTGAATGATCTCATACTCATCGATGCTATGGGTAAAATATGTTGAGGGGATTTTTTTATCAGCATCCCAGCTCAGGTCGATTCCCTGGTCCAGCTTACGCAAACAAGACTCAAGGTATTTTGCGACAGCTACAATGCTTATATGGGATTCAATCCCACTGATACCCATTCGGACCTGGTGCCGAAAATTTTCTTTGGCAGTGGTCGCTTGATCCCAAAAGCTAAAAGCATCCAAACCCTCATGGAGCGAGCCTTGAATAATCAGAATAAAATCCAATAGCTCTTCAAATATATCCAGGCTTGAATATTTATCGGGGTGCTGCTCAAGGATATTTTGGACAAATACTATGTGACGTTTCAATTCCATAGTTTCGCTCAGACTTGATCCGATAAGGGCTGGAAGTCCATTGAGAGCGTCGTACCAGTTTGGCTTATCACTCTCCATCTCTACTCCAATACCAGAGGGATCAAGAGAAGCCATTTTATTTGTGATTAGACTTAAAAGTTTAATGATTAGGAATGTATGATAAACGTCGCCTTCGCCATTTAAGGTACGAACCGATTTTGCATGGTGGTCACGTTCTTTAATTTGAACATCCTTTTGATTATCAAAATGGACTGATTCCAATTGCATGGGATTATTATCCCAGATAACATATTTATCTTCGCGGGCACGTACCTGATATGGGCTATCATGGAAGGTGAAACTCTGCTTCTCAAAAAGAATGTAGTGCAGCTGTTCTGGGTATATAGCCAGATAGTTTTCCAGGAGATCCAGATTATAGGTCCAATGATCAGACCAATATCCCTCACCATGATCGGTGTCGTGAATTTTGTGGCATACATCCAGCAGATCACCCAAAAACTCATCTGCACTCTCCTGAAAATTTACCTGCCGCTGATACAAAAATTCCAATACCTCGCCAGGTGTCCTGGAATCACTCAGAAAAGAGAGGGTTGGGCTAACCTGATTCTCGGGTAAGTAATCTGTGAGCACGTCGCTTACCGATTCTTTATCCTGAGCGAGGTACCGGATTTCCTTGATAACCAAGGGGTTAAAACCATCGAGTTGGATCAAATTATAAAAGTGTTCCAGATTTCCTGACTTCACATCCGGGTTGAAGAGGAGATCTGATCGACGATTCTGATTTACATCCCGGTAATTCCCATTGCCCTGAGAATAGTTTGTGGGCGTGATGCGATAATCATTGTAATCACGCTCTAGATCACCATGTTTTCTGGAATACAGGTGTAGAACTGAACAGCCTTGTTTTCCACGCAAGGTATAGGGGAATCCACCACGCAGTACGTTATCAAGAAAATTTTGACGCGTATACAGATCTAAAGTTGCTTCACCACTGACAATGAGGTTCTGCCTGGTCAGTGTGTCAATCATCGCCTGAGAAGATCGCTTTTTATTCTGCAGATAATCAATGCTGCTGATGGTAGGTATCAGGCTATTTAAAGCTTCGCTAGATTCAATGTGACCGATAATTGAGGTCAAAGTATAAGTCTGTCCAGCTTGTAGGGTAGTCTGGAAAGGGCTCATGGCCGCTGGCAGTCTGTTTTCAAATACCTGGCCCTCATAGAGGTCTTCGAAGCTGGAATCAATGAAATTTGCCGGATAGGCATAATCCGTGTGTGAGCCAAAGATCCGTTGAGGATCTACAATGGGTTTTAGCAGACGATTCTCCTGCTCACCCTGCTCCAGACCGACATAGAAGTTGCCCTTTTCAATGCGGACAACCTCAGGGCGGTCAGCAGGTTCGACCTTCCCTTTAAAGAGGGGTGCTGACTGATCGTAATTACTCACCTCTACAAAAGCTTCAGTTAAGCGCCTGATATGTTTCAACGCAAAGTTATTGAGACCGTAGGGAATGACCAGGGGTAAGCCATCCAGGCCTTCAATACTGATGCCCTTGTTTCCCGTATTTTCAATTCGCAAGGTCCGAATGAGACCGGCATAGCTATCCTCAGGGACAGTATGATATTCTATTGTGAATGTGAGACCCAGGCTTTGATTCTCTTCAACCAGAACCAAGTGGGAGGGTGAAATGATCATCCGTTGCGATATATTTTGACTGGCATCTCTGTAATTTGCCTGAAACGGCTCATAGAAACTGGATGCTGAATGCCCGGGGAATTTAATAAAGGTTCGAAATCCCTGACTCGGAGCTAATTGATAAGCCCAATTTGCTGGCAGGAACTCCATGATGGGTTTGTCTTTGTCCTGGATACCCATGCTGCAGATTCCCTGTCCGCGATTTACATAAAATACCCACATTGGGATGCCCATTTTACCAGCAATCCCTGGAAAAAAACTTGAGAATGGTTTTGCTGAGTTGTAATTCTCAATAATGAACTCACCATTTTCATTCAAAGTAAATGGTATGGGGGTGGTTTTATTCAAAGGATCACCTTTTGGCTATAGCTGGACTTGTACCGTTTGAACTGAGTTTGCTGGAATGGTTACCTCAGCGTATTGTGCATTAATTTGAAGTTTGTAAGTAATCAACGCTTTGCTTGTGTTGAGCAGTTGGACACTTAGCAGATCGCGATCATTTACTGTAGCACAGGCGTGTAAGTCATCAGGATTCAGTCCAGGTATAGATTTGCTGGTTTGGACTGCTTTGTCACCTGGTCTTATGGTTCGGCTGAATTGTGAAAGCACATCATAAACCGGAGTGTAGTAGACATCGCCAGCTTCTGTATCGATCATAATTGGGGCGCCGCAATAATTTCCAACATGATTGGGACCACCATATTGGTCCAGCACAATGTTCCAATCGATCCAACCTGTAACCCAATGATCCAAACTGACAATGATGTTGCGAGCATAACGATGAACCGGAGTATACAGGGGATGGTCATCTGCATGTTCACCAGCCCAGGATACAGCATAAGCCCAATCGCTGGCAGTCGGGTTCCACCAGAACGCGTCATTCTTAAACCAGTTTTCCTCAGTTCGACCAGCGGGGTCAGTGCAATCGTCTGGCGCAGGTCTACCCAGATCATCGATACAACCTTCTGTGTGTACTATGGAAAAATCAGGATATTTTGCCTTGACCCGATCAAATACATCTTCATATACTTTATTGGTACTTTCATACCAGTGCACTGCGATCCCGTAAATATGCGGGGCAGTTTCTTCATCTGCAAAAATCACATCAGTCCACTCTTCAATACCATCTCTGTTTTGATCGAAAATCATCACTTTGGTATCACTGTAATCACTCTGTGCTAACCCCGGTCCCAAATATTTTTTTATAAATTCATTTTGAGTTTCGGGGGAAAAATTCATGCTTTCCCATTGTCCGTTATTGCCATGGGGCTCATTCACTGGAGTGAGTCCCCAGACATCGACTCCTTCAGACTTATAGGCATCCAGATATTTCAGGAGGTAATTGGAGTAGGTGGAAACGTATTCGGGTTTAAGTGTACCGCCAGTTCCCTGCCAGTTATTCTCCGGGCTCCCGGAGGTATACCAGTCTTCATTTTCCTTCATCCAAGAGGGGGCAGTCCAGGCTGAACCAACAATACGGAGCTCTTTATCCTCCTGGGTACTTTTAATAGCAAGGGCTTCCTGGATCATGGGAAGTAGATCATATTTTGAGTCTTTAACTCCAGGATATGTAGCTGGGTCGAAACCAGCCAGATCAGGGGCAATACTAAAAGAGCTTAACGTTTTATCATTTGGTTTATCTGCATAGGAGTATTTTCCTTCGACTGAAAAATCGCAAGCACCAATATGAGTTCTGGTCAGCGAGAAGTTAGCTCCGCTTGCACCATATACTCGCTCCATGACCTTATGTCGTTTTTCCGGATCAAGATGTGCCAGTACAAAGGCGGAAGATTCGGTGAAGGATGTTCCGATTCCATCGATGGTTTGCTTGACCTGATCCGGGAAAATTGAGATCACAACTCCAGATGAGCTACCGGCTTTAAATTTCACATTTTCCTGAATGTCCTGTTTTGCACCTGCGGCAGAGGTGAGTATCAATTTTGATGTTGATTTCAGTTGATTTTCATTAGCGATTTGTGTGCTACACCCCACTAGGAAGAGCATCATCAGCATAAGAGTATGATAAACTGTAAATTTCGATTGTTTCATGTTGTTAGCCTTCATTGCCTTGAGGTGTATCAGCAGGAGCAACTTTCCCACGTCGGTTTTCCAGTTCTAGTCTAATATCATGAGCTTTTGTTTCGGTAATTGTATACGTTGAAATAATCCAGAGTGCGATGGCAGACGTAACGATTGGAATACCCACATCAAACACCCGAATCAGAAACAGAGTTCTTTCTTCCTGTCCAGCTCCTAAAGCTACATCGAAACCTGAGACTTTAAGCAAAACTCCAGTGAGCAGCCCTGCCAGGGCCATACCGACCTTGACCATCCACCAGTAAATAGCTCCAAAAACTCCTTCGCGACGTTGATGGGTTTTCAGTTCATCATAATCACAGACATCAGATATCATGGAACCCATAAGTGTAAACAGGGAGCCTGTTCCGAAAGCCACAAAGGGTGCTGCGAAGAGTAACCAATACGGGTATTCGGGATTGTAGCCGAACCATTTGATTGAGTAGCCCACAATGGATAGGGAGATGGTAATCAGGAAGGTTTTTCGCTTTCCGATCCGAGTTGCAATCCAGCCAGTCAGGGGAATAACAGCCAGGGTGGCGATGGAGGTAAGCATACCGTACCAACCCATCAACTTCCCGGCATCTCCATCATTGCCATTATACAGGTAGTAAATCATGATGTAGATTGAAAATGACATCCCAAGCTGGAAGCCATTAAAAACGAGAAAGGTAGATGCACAAAGCTTGACAAAGGGCTTATTCTTAAAAGTGATGGCAATCCCAGTGAAAAACTCTCCCATGTTTTTCCACAACCCTTTAGCAGCTTTTTCAACTGGAGCCAGGGTTTGTCTTTCTTTAAGGAAAATTGCCGGAATAATTCCGAATATTGCGACTACCGCTCCAACCACAATGGCCAGGGTACGCGCACCATGAACAGTATCCCTGAACAGACTGCTGGCCATGATGGCATAGAACCAGGGAACCCCCAGCCAGGCAAGTTGGCCGGCTGTATTAGCAAAGGCGTGAAGGCGGGTACGTTCATGGTAATCAGCTGTCATTTCATAACCGAAGGCCACAAAGGGTGTTGCATATACTGTGTAAGCCAGGAAGAAAAGAATGGACATTATCATAAAGTATCGAAAATAGTAAGTGAAGAACTGATCACTCTTTCTAAGCTTAAGTGAATGAATCGTTGCCAGACCTGTACCCGCCAAATCGGTGAAGTGGAGCGAGATACTTTTTATGGCTTCAAGATCTAGCTGGTGATTTCCGTTTTGATTACCATTGGAAGTACTCAGAAGCAGATCATCCAGCTTAAATTTATAGAGATGGCCTTTCTGGTCCTCAGAATTATGCAGAAAAAGATCTACAAAGTATACTTCACCATCAGAGATATCCGGAACTTCGGCTTCATTAAATACAACCTGGAATGATTTGAGTTCAGGGATGTCTACATTGATTTCAAGCTGTGGAAATCCATCAAGGTTTGTTGCTGCAGAAGAGCCTTCGGTGAGAGCCAACAACTCAGGTCCATAAAAAATAAAACCTGCATCAGCTAGTTGCCCTGCATCGTAATTCTGGATGGCTCCACCAGCGTCATTGAAGTCAGCTTTTTGCCCATCCGATGAAAGGGTCTGATGTTGTTTAACGGGGTTTTTAGCCAATATATCAATGTAGCCCGAAGGTAATTGCCACATTACGGCGAAGATAATACCGGCCAGGATCGCTCCGGTAAAGATGAATGGTCTGCGTCGACCCCAGCGAGTACGCGTGTTATCAGAAATGTAGCCCAACATGGGATCCGAGATTGCATCAAAGATACGGGGGATTGCCCCGATCAGTCCGACCCATAGGACATCCATACCCAGCCCAAGATTGAGGATAACAACCATGGCAGGTAGTGCTGCTGCCTGGAGGTTATTGACCAGCATACCAACGGCGTAAGCCGATTTCTGTTTGAGGGAAATTCGATCTTCCGGGGCAGTTTTGAAATGTGTTCCTGCACTCATGTGCGAGACTCCTCTAGTTCAACTGGATTGTCAATCCGCATATACAAATTCGTAATTATTAGAAATTTTGTCTTATCATGGCTTTATGTTTGAAAAATGATATTGAATTTGATCAAGATTAATGGTGGGGGAGAGCGGATTTAGTGAATGGACTTTTTGGAGCGCGTAATAAGCTGCTCGCGGGGTTAATTTATAAAACCCGTGATCGTCGCTGACCCCTTTTTCACAAATTCCAAACCACTCCTCATTCATATTGTTTTTACCCTGAACCAAGTCTTCTAAATAGCCCCCATTGGACCATGAGGCATTCGTATCATGAATGTTCAGGTTGGTCGTTTGTTGATATTTCCACCAGCCATCGCTGAATTGAAAAGTAAAACCACCGATGGCATTGCCGACCTTCCCATTTCCACTGGCTTGTTCATATATCTCCTGCCAGTTTGCCAGTAGATATTTTGCCTGTGTCACTTCGTCCTCTCGCATTTCTTTTACGTTAAAGGCATCGGCACCAAATTCGGTAAACATGACCGGGACATCTAATTTTTGGTGAACAACATCGAAAAGATCACCAAAAGAAGCACCACGATAGACATTAGCACCAAAAATATCCAGGTTGTCAATTTCTTCAGCAATGATATCGAGAAACAAGAGATCACCATTGGCGATAGCTACTGGCCGGTTGTCGTCCAGATCATGAATGGTTTCAATAGTTTCATTTAACAGTGAGTACAACTGCCTTGCCCTGATTTGTTCCAATGGCTCTCCATCTGGAATATTTCCAGTCTCAGTGGATTTCCAGAACAGGCCATAATTATTTTCATTACCCAGGAGCCACATCAGTACTCCGGGAGTATCTTTAAATTCTGCAACCATCTCAGCTACATCGGTCAAAATAAAATGGCGTAGATTTGGGTCTGAGTAATCCACGTTTGCGATCCATTCACCTTCTAATTCAACTCCATAACGTGCGAATGGATGATTTATGATGGTAAAAATTGAATAGTTCTCAAAGATATGTGTAACCCAACGAGGTGGGATATCTGAATATTGTCGAATCGTGTTGACTCCCATGCTTTTCAGGAGTGTCATCTCCCGCTGAAGAGCCTCCTCAATAAAAGCATCCGACTTGTCCCATAAATTGTATGTGTAATTCGTACCGATGGGGAAATAGTCCCAATTCATCCCGAAAATCATATAATCTTCACCATTCACCTGGAGTCGGTGTCCTGCACTATCGGATACCACACGCACTTTGGAAATGGGTAAGACAGCAGGAATGATCAGGGAAGTAACACTAATATTAATCAGGAGCATCGAAATGATACCCGTGATGGGAACTAATATTTTACTCCATTTGGACTGTGTTAAAAATTTCCCCAACAATTTCAACCTACCAGATGTTTGACATTTGATTAATAGTTCAACCCGAATCCCAACGGGAAGAGCGGTTCATACTCAGAATCTCCCGAGTTGATCGGAATTTGTTCCATGGAGGCCGGCCAGGTGACGGATAGCTTGCCTGAAGGGTTATGCTCTCCGAAAATGACATCTACAATTCCACCCCCTTCGGTTCCAGGCAACCAGGCTGCCAGGAATCCATCTGCATCATTCAGGACTTCATTGATGATCATTGGACGTCCAGATAAGAGGACTACTACCATTGGAACTCCCGAAGATTTAACTGTATTAAGGACAGCAATATCTGCTTCAGAAAGATTCAGATTTTCACGATCGCCAACCATTTCGGCGTAGGGATCCTCACCGATAACCACAATAACTGCATCGGCTCCAGAACTTGCAGTCCCATCAATTGAAAGCTGCACTTCAGTATTCTCAGAAACCAGCTCCTGTACTCCTTCAAAAATGGTAGTGCCAGGAGTGATATCACCGTGTGATCCCTGCCAGGAAATACTCCAACCTCCACACTGCATCCCGACATTATCAGCTCCTCGTCCTGCGACTACAATCCTGGTTGCATTCTTAGAAAGAGGAAGAGTAGATTCACTATTTTTAAGCATTACCACTGATTCTTTGACAGCCTGACGGGCAAGTGCACGATGCTCGTCTGAACCCACACTGGCTAGCAGTGACCTATCGTTTCTGAATGCATTATCAAGCAAGCCCATATCCTTTTTTACAGTCAGAATTCGAGAGACAGCATCATCGATTCTACTCATGGGAATGGAGCCCTCATTTATGGCTTCTTTGAAGGTTTCAATGAACTCACGGTAGGTATATCCATTTTTGGTGACGTCTCCCGGTACCATGACCATATCTATACCGGCGTTAATGGATTGGATAATATCACTCTTATAGTCACCTGGAATGCCATCGATACCTTTCCAATCACTCACAATGAAGCCCTGGAAACCCAATTCATCTTTTAGAATATCTGTCATTAAATATTTGTGTCCGTGGAGTTTTTCACCATTCCAGCTATTGTAGGAAGCCATTATAGTGGCTGTACCGGCTTCCATGGCAGCGATATACTGGGGCAGATGTAGCGCACGCAGGGTTACCTCATCAATCATGGCGTCTCCACGATCTATCAAACCTTCTTCTCCCGTTAACCAGGTTGGAGCTCCATCGCCTATATAGTGTTTTGTACAGGCTGCAATGGCGTCTGCAGCATCAAGCGATGATCCCTGAAACCCTGAAACCTGGGCTGCCCCTAACTCTGAGATAAGTTGTGGATCTTCACCAAAAGACTCATAAGCCCGACCCCAACGCTCATCCCTTGAGTTGGCTACACAGGGAGCAAAGGTCCAGTTAATCCCGGTTGCCCGGACTTCCCTGGCAGTCAGCTGAGCAAGTTGCCGTACCAGCTCAGCATTCGCTGTGGCACCCAGTCCAATATTATGAGGCACAATGGTAGCCCCGATCACGTTGTTATGTCCGTGGACAGCATCAATACCGTACATCAGGGGAATTCCCAGCCGGGTTTCAGCCGCTTTGGATTGATAGATATCAACCATATTGGCCCAGGCTGCAGGTTCATTCACCTCAGGTGTTGATCCTCCACCACTCAGAATTGATCCGAGGTAGTAATCTTTAATATCATCTATATCAATTAGATAGCGTCGATCTGCCTGAGTCATTTGACCTACTTTTTCAGCAAGCGTCATGCTCTCAACAATGCTGGATATGGTTTTACCCTTAATGATATCATGTTTGACAACTGGCTCTGTAGTATTACAGGCAACAATGAGCATTCCGCTTAACACTGTAAACAGGAGGATCGCTTTCACATTTCCACTTAACATATATTCTCCTCGAATTGGGGTAAGCAAACCCCGCTAGATTGATAGTGATATAGAACTTTTCGCAATAAGGATGCCAATACCGCTTCAACCAACGATCATTGAATTCAGGACATCAAAAAGGAATCATATTTAAACCCTTCCTAAACCAGACCGCAAAAATAATAAAAATAGAATCAAAAAGTTAAATACATGTAAATACAACACTATCGATTAGAGTTACTCCAGATTCAGGTGGAAGAATTAAGCAGAGTTCTAATAAAATGTATGAATGATCACAGCTCATAATAAAAACTAGAGGTCACATATTCACTGCATCTACAATCAATTAAATATACTTCTTGTATTGAATTAATATCTCAATTATTATCATTTCAATAAGATGAATTCAGCACCAAACCATAACGGTAATCAAACGAACTCTCGTACTCAATCAATTGCAACGAGTCTACCTTTTTTATTTACCCTCGGCGCCATAATCTTCACCATTTCATTCTTTCTATCATCCTTCCCAATTGGCCGGGGACCCATCAAGGAGGACAATCTGCAAAGGGTCTATTTCGCAGATAATATTGGGTATGGACATGCCGAGATTATTCGACAGTTTAATGAACTGCATGTTGGAGAGATCGAAGTTGTTCCCATTGATCTACCATTCGCAAAATTCAATACTAATCAACGAAAAGAATTAATAGCCAGAAACCTGAGAAGTCGAAGCAGTCGCATCGATGTCTTTGCTGTTGATTTGGTTTGGGTTCCCAGGTTTACCAAATGGGCAGAACCGCTTGCCCCTTATTTTTCACCTCATTTTTTGAGAGACTTGGTACCCCAATCACTGGAGACCTGTTTTGTGGATGGAAAACTTTATGCGATTCCTTTATACATAGACATTGGGGCGTTGTTTTATCGCGAGGATCTTATCCTGGCGCTGCCTGATGGAGAACGAATTAACCAGCAAATCAAGCAGTCAATTAGTTGGACGGAATTACTCAGCTTAGGTGATAAATATTTCCCCGATCAACCGCTGTACCTGCCTCAAGCCGAGGCGTATGAGGGGCTTATCTGCAACTTTAACGAAATACTTGGTCGATCACTTCAGGATCCTGAAACGGGTGACTTAATAGATCTGACTGATTCCCTGGTTGTTGCAAGAGTGCAATTCTTTAAAGATTTGATCGAAACCGGGAAAGCTCCCCGGGAGGTCCTACATATGACGGAAGATGATTGCATTGTATATGCATTGGATCACGATATTCCTTTTGTAAGGGGCTGGCCAACCGTCAACAACGACCGTGATGCACGTTATGATTCAATCAAATTTGAGCAACTGTCATTGGCACCGCTTCCGCATTTCGAGGGTGAAACCAGCTCGCCGGTCTTTGGAGGCTGGAATATGATGCTATCAAAACACTCACCTGTGAAAGAAGCCTCAATTACATTTATGCAGTTTGCTGCATCCTTTGAGGGCCAGAACATACTATACGAAGCAGAAGGAGTACTCCCTGTTCAGGAACAATTTTTTACAGGCGATGCAACTGATCGACGACAGCAGCGCTTAAACAATATCGGTGAAATGATGAAGTACGGTATTCACCGTCCAGCAGTCGATCACTATACAAAATTATCAGATGTAATATCCAGCAGGCTGCATCAAATATTGGCAGGAGAGTTGTCGGTAAATGATGGATTAGCCTTGGCCTGGAATGAGATCAAGGATATTCAATCCAAGGATCTTATTGAATGAAAGCTTTCAAGCGCTTTGAGGCCTATCACATAGAAATTCAGCATATTGTCGTGCTATTCATCATTGTGATGATCTTCCAAATGGCTCTTTCGTTCATCAACAATCAATCGACCAATCAACTTTTTCGTCAATCCATGGATTATTACCGCAAAGATTCTGCAGAACGAATTGCTGACCTGACAACCACAGCATTAGAACTTTTGATCGAACATGGACGGGCTCAACCCCATGAATTGCCCCATGAACAGGTCGCCGCTATTCAATCTTTTGACAAAATGCTAAGTCAGCAGACTTTGCAGCGCAACATCGATGAAGTATATCTGTTGATAGAGAATGGTGACTCAGTAATCATTATCTCTGAAGGAGAGCAGATATATGATCTGTATATCAGAGAAGTGGTACCTCAGTCTAGCATCTCACAAGCATTTTCCCGCAAAGCTCTGGAATACTATTCGGAAAACAAGCAGGCCTTGCTCCTGGATGAACAGATAATTAGCTCTCTGGAAGGCGATGAGACTTTTCACCTGCTGGTTCCTTTTTATGACCATGGCGAGGTGAGTGGCGCTGCATACATGAGGGTCACACCTGATGTCGGGAGATTGCTAGCCATACTGAAAACCGCCTATGGTCAGAGCAGTATCCTGTTCACAGCCCTGATCCTGATGGGGTTTATGGCAATGTTTTTCATTTACTCCTATGCAGCCCGTGAACGTGAACAGGTTCAGCACCAGCTTTTTGATGAGAGGGCAATCCAGCTCCGCGAGCAAATTGAACATCAGAAGGAGCTACTTTTTACCAAACGCATTTACCATACACACCACAAAGCTGAGAAAGTCATGGGGTTCATCAAGGAAGACCTGCGTAGTCTGATGGTAGATAATCTCGGTGAAACCCGTGATCGAGTGACCAAATATGCGAATTTTGTGTCTCGAGCCATTTATGACATGAAATCCTATGATCCTCCACTACATGTAATTCGAAACCCCATTTTCCAATCCAACATCAATGAAGTGATCACCTTCGTGGTGAAAAATATATTTCAACGGGTCTACCGAAAAGGTGAAACAAATGCGGTAGATATCAACTTGGCTCTTGCAGATGATCTCCCGATCATTCATGTCAATGAATATGTTATCTGGGAGGTCATTGAACCCCTCATCCAGAATGCCATTGATCACAATTCAGATCGTAGTTTGGAATTACATATTAGTACTCAGCTGGATTCAGCTCAAAATGAGTTGATCGTTGAAATATGTGATGATGGTAAGGGGTTTGCCGAAAATCTTTTAGAACCAGACGAAGATGGTGTTAAGACAATATTCAAGGAATCTGTAAGCACCAAAGAGGGTGAACACCATTCAGGTTATGGCTGTTATCTCGCACGTGAGATTAGTCGCCGGTGTGGTTGGCAGATTGATGCACGCAATAGACCAAATGGTGGTGCCTGCTTTATTATTCACGTAACATTAGGATAAATATGGATCAAGATCAGATCAAAGTTCTACTAATCGAAGATGAAGAATATGATGTTCGTCGGATTAAAAATACTATCGACCCATTCCGTGAGCGGATACAAATAGAAGAGATCGTATCCACTGGAGAAGATGCCCTTAAGGCGATTAAAGACCGCGGTCCCTTTGATGTTGCAATTTTAGATTACCAGATTTCTGGGGGCTTATATGGGGAGCGCCTCCTAAAAAGAATCCGTGAAATAGACGCCACAATCCAGGTGGTTGTCATAACAAAAATGACCATTAATCAAACTGATATCCAATTTGCCACCCAAATGCTGGATAGTGGAGCATACTGGTTCGGGACAAAATATCCTTCAGATATAGAAGATTTTATTTATCAGCCCACTGATTTCATCCTCACGATTCTGAATGCGGCTGAGAAAAAGCAACTGGAAAACGATCGAATTCGATCTCAAAAGCGATTGGACCGGAAAATAGATCGAATTGTCCAGGAGCGACCCCTATTAGGAGAATCACAAAGTATCGAACAGGTTAGGGATCACATCTCCAAATTTGCCGTGACTCAAGCCAACGTTCTCATCGTTGGAGAATCCGGTTCAGGCAAAGAACTCATTGCCAGGAATATTCATTATCAAAGTGATCGACGATATGAAAACTTTGTAACAGTCAACTGTGCGGCGATTCCAGGTGAATTAATTGAGAGCGAACTTTTTGGTTTCATAAAAGGCGCCTTTACCGGAGCCAAAGCAGACAAGGCAGGGCTTTTTGAACAAGCCAATCTGGGAACGATATTTTTGGATGAGATCTCTGAATTACCCTATTTAGCCCAGGCCAAGTTGCTCCGGGTTCTGGAGACGGGAGAGATGGACAAAATTGGTCGAAAAAAAAGCTATATGGTAGATGTAAGGGTTATTTCAGCGACCAATAAGAATCTGAAAGAACTGATGAAACAGAATAAGTTTCGGGAGGATTTATACTATCGCTTGAATATTCTGAACATTCAGGCACCGGCCATCCGGGATAGACAGGATGATATTCCCTTATTGATCAAGTATTTTGTGGATCATTATTGTCATGACTTGAGCATTGTACCCCCTGTAATATCTGAGAAAGCCTGGAGCTTGCTCGAACAATACGGCTGGCCAGGAAACGTCAGACAGTTAAAGAACGTGGTCCAACGCCTGGTCATTCTGGGGATGGAAGGCATTACCGAGGATACCGTGAATCTGGCCCTGGATATGCAGTCCCAGGATAGCATGTCTTCATTTGTTAATCCGGTGTTTACGGAAAAGAATTTGGCACCTCTCAAGGAGGTAGAACACGACTTCCGGAAGCAATATTTCGAATACGTGCGTAAGCATAGTAAAACTGATACAGAAGCGGCCGGGAAACTGGGTCTTGCGCCACCAAACTTCCACCGGATGTGTAAGGAGCTTGGATTGAAATAGACCTGTTCTCTCATTTACAGGTATCAGAATGATCAGTCCAAAAGCCTGAGTTAAACCAGCTACCCAATAAATAATTAGCCTCTAATTCCTGTCAAATAATAATTGAGGTGTGATCGCAAAACGATACGTCGCTCAGGTGTCAAAGAAGACGTACAAGAGCTCCTCCGATATCTATCTTTGGTTCTTATCATTATGATAAAATTATTATTCCAATAATAAGCAATTCACCTATGAAGATGATGCTACCCTCAGTTGGTAACAAAAAAAATAAGCAAATAGTATGTGCCATATAATGGATAGATCAATTTGTAAACCACTGTTTTACTAATACCTTTCACTGTTTGTGTTGATCACTTGGTTAACTGGCCAGGGGAAATAGTCAATGGGGCTGCTCATTGTGGCTTCAGATGGTCTGGTCTTTGTCATATATAATCAAGAATTGAAAAGCATTTTGGTAATAACGATAAAGGTTTAGGCATGAGTGGTATAGATTTCATTGTAATTATCCTGTATTTCCTATTGGTGCTGGGGATTGGTGTCTACTTTTCAAGACGAACGACTGATACCACAGAATATTTTCTGGCGGGGCGCAGCGTGGGTTGGGTTGCCATTGGAGCATCCCTTTTTGCCTCAAACATTTCAAGTGAACATTTTATTGGTTTAGCTGGGACTGGTTCCAGTAGTGGTTTAGCAGTAGGTCATTTTGAATGGTTAGCTGCATTTATGGTACTATTTCTTGGTTGGGTGTTTGTTCCATTCTACTTAAAATCTGGTGTTTTTACCATGCCTGAATTTTTAGAAAGGCGCTATAGCCGCTCCAGCAGAATGTACTTAACATCCGTGTCTATAATAGCTTATGTCATCACAAAAATATCTGTTACGCTTTACGCTGGTGGGTTATTGCTCCACAAGATTCTAGGATGGGACATGATGACGTCGGCGATTGTCTTGATCATTGTGACTGGGATTTATACAATTGCCGGTGGATTAAAGGCTGTTATTTATACAGAACTGGTTCAAACCTTCATATTAATTGGTGGAGCCGTTGCATTAACTGTATTAGGATTGAATGAAGTCGGTGGATTTTCTGGACTTCAAGAGAAACTGCCGCCAGAATTTTTTAATATGTTCAAAGCAATGGATCATCCGGATTTTCCGTGGACAGGCATCATCTTTGGAGCCCCTATTCTGGGCATTTGGTATTGGTGTACAGATCAATTTATTGTTCAGCGGGTTTTAAGTGCTAAAAATATCAATCATGCTCGGTCAGGTGCGATCCTGGCTGGTTTTCTAAAAATTTTACCAGTATTCATCCTCATTCTCCCTGGATTAATTGCTGCAGCTCTGTTTGGTACTACTGGTGACGAAGCCTATCCGACACTTGTGACCAGTTATCTACTTCCTACTGGTGTCAAGGGAATCGTCATTGCCAGTTTACTGGCAGCCCTCATGTCATCACTGGCAAGCGTTTTTAACAGTACGTCTACTTTGTTTACTATGGATTTTTATAAGCACTATCGACCGGACTCTTCCGAGACGGAGCTGGTTCTGGTTGGACGGCTCGCCACAACAGTGATGGTGGTATTGGGCGTATTGTCTGTTCCTCTTATTACCATGCTAAGCAGTCAACTATTTGTTTACCTGCAAAGTGTGCAAGCCTATATCAGCCCACCCATTGCAGCAGTATTTATTCTTGGGATATTTTGGCCTAGAGCGAATTCTCAAGGTGCTATAGCAACCCTTGGTACAGGTGCTGTATTGGGTGCTATGAGATTTATTCTTGAAATTTTAGTTAAGTCCGGTACATCATTGGGGGCCTTCGAGTGGTATGCCACGATGAATTTTCTACATTTTGCAGTATTCCTGTTCGTCGTCTCGGTTGGAGTGCTCGTTACCGTTAGTCTGGCCACATCAATGCCGAACCGCGAACAAATTGCTGGCCTTACACTGGCATCTGCATCAGAATTACAAACTGATCTTAGCCGCAAAATGGATGTTCAAAATCCACGTTGGAACCAAGTTAATATAATCGCAAGTATTGTTCTGGTTATCTCGATATTTGCCCTATGGATAAAATTCTTCTAGCAATGTTTGTATAAAGAATGAAGAGTAACACAAAAAGAGGAGGACGCACAATGCGACCTAAACGTAACTACATTATTTTAACACTGGCAATTTTCATGTTGTTGCCTGCGCTGTTGACTGCGCAGACTTATGACGTGATCATCGCCGTAGATGCCGCACGTGCAGATATTGGAGATGGTACAAATATCTGGGCCACGGGAGAATTCGATAACTGGTCTGGTTGGGGTGCTGAACTAACAGATCCTGATGGTGATGGCATTTTTTCTGATACACTTAATTTAGCTCCAGGGTCGTACCGCTTTTTATATCTCATAGGCGGTGGTTGGGGAAGCCCTGAAGGAAGACCACCAGATCAATCAATTTGTGATTCAGCTGTAGATGAAGGTGATGCCACTTTCGGTTTTACTGTGGTTGATGCTGACGTGCTTGCTGACACAACTTGTTGGAACTCCTGTGAACCCTGTCAGGATGAATATGATGTAACATTTATCGTTGATATGGCCAATGAAACAGTTCCTGATGGTTCTAATATTTGGGCTACTGGCGATTTTGGTGGATGGAGTGGCTGGGATCTTGAGCTAACAGATGATAACGCCGATGGTATCTATTCCGCGACTGCCACTGTTGCAGCCGGCACGCATCGTTTTCTTTATCTTTTAGGCGGTGGCTGGGGAAGTCCTGAGGGACGTCCAGCGGTTGGATCTGCATGTTCTTTTCCACATCCTGATGATCCTGCAGATGTTACCTACGGTGTTGTAGCGCTATTTAATGATGTTGTAATGGACACAATTTGTTGGAATGCATGTGTTGCCTGTGATGAGATTGCAAATTCACCACTTGTTGCTGCACCAACACCTACCGAACTGGAAGTTGATGTCATTTCAATATATAGTGATGCTTATACTGACATAGCTGGAACCAACTTCAATCCTGGTTGGGGACAGGCTACTGTCTATTCCGAAATACAGATTGAAGCTAATAACACGATGGTTTATGAAGGTTTAAACTGGCAGGGAATCAATATTGGAAGTGCGGATGGAGGCGTTGCCCATGATGTCTCAGCCAAGGGCTACCTGCATGTTGATTTCTGGAGTATGAACTCTACGGCCTTGAATGTATTTCCAATTAGTATCTCCAGCGGAGAACAAGCTTATGCCTTACCTGTTGGTGGGGATGGTTGGACGAGTGTTGACATACGCTTAGATTATTTTACTGATCTGGGTATGGTTCTGACTGACATTCACCAATTAAAATTCGATGGTAATGGAGATATTTATTTAGACAATATCTATTTTCATGGCGTGCCATGGACGATACCTGAAACACTGGTACTGAATGGTTTTGAAACTGCTGCTGATATAGCAATTGGCGACACAGAAAACTGGATTTTAGATTTTAGTGATGATGCAACGCCTGGTCTAACCTGGGTGACTTCTACGCCGGTTACAGGTGATGGAATCCCACAAGATGGTGTTGGTGCGGTCCAGTTTAACTATTCCGTTGAAAATTATTATACCTACGGTGGTTACGCAGGGCTGCTGCATTATGAAGATGATTATCTTGATATTACAGACCATAACTACTTCAGTTTTCATTATCGGAACTATGAGGATACATCAGTTGACTCATCGCTAGCAATGCGCTTCATCCTGTTTGAAGCCAGTGACCAGCCTGATCCCACTAAATGGGAAAAAGACAGTGTTGAAGTCTGGTACTCCTTTATTGAGGATGACTACATTCTTGATCAGCTCGATACTGAATGGAATGAGATCAGAATTCCTCTCGAAGATGCTGGTAGTATTCAGGAATACAGCGAGGGTTTTCATAGAACAGGTTGGGCAGGAATCACCGGAGATAATGAACTTGATTTCAGCAAAATCGTTGGATATTCCTTCGAATGGGTCGATCCACCCTGGGTAACCGAAATTGGAGACGTAACTACTGGTGCAATCTGGATTGATAACCTGGCCGTTATTTATTCTGATGATGTATATGGTTGTACGGATCCCACTGCTATCAATTATGATCCGTTAGCAACAGTAAGTGACGGTAGTTGTCTCTATGAAACGGATGTTGTTGATCTCACCTTTGAACTAAATATGTCCCTGGAAGAAGTAAGCGCTGAAGGTGTATTTCTTGCTGGTGGATCATATTTTGGGTCACCTGGTAATTACGAGTTTAATGATGAAGGTATCGACGGCGATGAGACTGCTGGTGATGATATCTATACTATCGTTGTACAGGTGTTGAATAACTTTAGTGAAGATTATACATTCACAAACGGTCCCAGTTTTGATTACAAAGAGAATATCGCGGGTCAAGATTGTGCAGTAGACCCATGGAATGATCGTCACATTGAAGTAGGAGTAAACGATACTACCGTAATGACTTGTTTTGGTCAGTGTACTGACGATGGTAGTTGTGGTATCGTAGATGTTGTTAACGTTACATTCAGAGTCAACATGCAGGATGAAGTTGTTGATGCTGCTGGTGTATATATGGCTGGTGGAGATATTGGTGAAATTGGCTATGTAATGGATGACACCGATGCTGATGATATCTGGGAATACACCATAGAGATCCCTGCTGGTGCTGCATTTGGTTGGAAGTTTAGAAATGGACCGACTGATGGTAGCTGGGGTGGAGCCTGGGAAGACTCCGACGATCTTGGTAACGGTGGTTGTGGAGTTGGTGATTATAACGACCGAACAATAACATCTGAAGTTGATCTTATTCTCCCAGCCTTCTGCTTTAGCAGTTGTTTCCCTTGTGCTCCAATCCATGACGTTGAGGTTACTTTCAACGTTGATATGAGAGCTGAAGCAGGTTTTAATCCTGCAGTGGATGCACCTTATGTAATCAGCTCAGATGATGAGTGGGATTTTTCAAATCCAGTTCTTTTCACAGAAACTGCAGTGAGCGGTGTGTGGAGCGGGAGCCTGACTCTGTCTTCACGTGATACGGTAAACTACCTGTTTGCATATGCTGCTGGAACCTTTGAAAATATGGCGGGTCTGGAATGTACTGTTTTCGATAATGGTGTGGATCTTGATGTACGTCAACTCCTCACACCAATCGGTGATGAAACAGAATACGATGTCCCAGGTGTGGTGTTTGGATCCTGTAACACAGTAGCTGTAGATGATGAACTTCTGCTGCCCACTGAGTTCTTGATGAGTACTTATCCCAACCCATTTAATCCAGATGTAACTATACAATATCAGCTTCCAGCTATTGAAGATGTTAAAATTGATATCTACAATATGTTGGGTCAGAATGTCAGATCTCTTCTTGAGACAAGACATGCTCCTGGCCATTATAATGTTGTATGGAATGGCAGAAATTCTTACGGACAACCAATGGGTACCGGAATTTACTTTGTTGTAATATCCCGTGCTTCTGGAACGTCAGTAATGAAAGTAACACTGCTTAAATAAACATATCCTAGTGTGGTCAAACCCCGAGTGTAATTTATTGCACTCGGGGATGGCTGCATCTGCAAGATCACCCGGAAAGAGAATTCATCTTAAAGAAAAAGTATACCATGAATAAACTATTTACAGCCCTGATTTTTAGCCTACTTATTGTTTCAAGTATGCATGCACAGACAACTGGGAAAATTGCAGGAAAAATTAGAGATGCCGAAAATAAAGAATTCATGATCGGTGTAAATGTCATCATTGAAGAAGCCGGCGTTGGTGCAGTTACAGATGAACATGGCTATTATGATATTATCAATTTAACGCCTGGTACCTATACTGTTAAAGTCTCGATGATTGGTTATGAGATTTATGTAGTTGAAGATGTGCGAGTTTCTACAAATCGAACGACTTATCTAGATGCTGACATCAACAGTAGTATAATGGAAGGGGCTACAGTAGTTGTAACTGCTAGTAAGATTTCAACCAAACGGGATCAAACAAGTACGGTAAAAAATATTTCCTCAGAAGATATTGAAGTCCTTCCTGTTGAGAGCATTGGGGCTGTTGTCAATATGCAAGCTGGAGTTGTCGCCGGGCATTTTCGAGGCGGCCGTAGTGGTGAAGTCAGCTATCTCATAGATGGTATCCAGGTAGATGAAGTATTTGGTGGAAATAGTGCAACAGTGAGCGTCGAAACTGAGGCTGTGCAAGATCTAGAGGTTATTACGGGCACATTTAATGCAGAATATGGGAACGCCATGAGTGGCATCGTAAATGCTGTTACAAAGAATGGCTCCAAAGAGTTTCACGCAAGCGTTTCGTCATCAATAGCTACCTATTTTACATCAAATACATATGAGGGTGAAAAGGATATTTTTCTCGGATTGGAACCATTCGGTCTGACTGGTAATAAGGAGGATCGCTTTAATCTAAATACGAACTATGATAACAAATTTATGATAACCGGTCCCATACTGGGTGACCGGATTGGATTTTTCATCAATTATCGTGAGCAATCAACAGCTGGACATCTGAATGGAATCAGGCGTTTTAACGTTTGGGACGTCAGTGATTACTCATCGGCTGATTCGCTGGAATGGGATGATGTGCACACAGGGGACAGTGCTTTTGTCTCAATGGGTTCAAGTAAACACTCTTCACTTTTAACAAAATTATCTTTCAAACCAAGCCCTAAACTTCGCTCCTCAATTATGTTCAACAGGAATGTGGATGAGTGGAGTGGATATAGCCACGCAAACAAATATAAACCTGATGGTAGAAATAAGAATTATGGCAATACAGATTTTATTGCCTTTCAACTGAATCATATGCTCAGCAACTCACTTTTCTATGATATCAAGTTGAGTCAGTCAACAAACTATTATGGTAATTACCTTTTTAAGGATCCACAATCATACACCATTGCTGAAGAATTTAGTCAAATTAATGGTATCTGGTATGCCGCTGGTGATACTGTTTATAATTACATCCATGAACTTTATGCAAACTCATTTGGTCCTGGATTCTCCTATGGTGGGCAAGACAAGGGGCATACCGAACGTGAAACAATCACAAAAAATGCAAAATTTGATCTGACCTGGCAGGTAAACAATACCCATAGTCTGAAAACCGGTGTTCAGCTCTCCCAGCATGACATCACCAGCTCATATCACCTGATTAAGAATGCATATGCTGGTACAGATAATGAATATGATTACAAACCGGTCACTCTAGGGAATAATACTCTTGACGCAGATAGTTATACAAAGAAACCGATAGATGGATCTTTCTATATTCAAGACAAAATGGAATTTGATGAAATGGTTATTAACGTTGGCTTACGCTATGACTATTTTGATGCAAATACAGTTTACCCCTCACAGAGACGAAATCCATCCAACTCCTCAACATATTATGTTAAGGATTCCCTGGGTGTTCCCATTTTGGTATGGGATTCTGAATTGCAGGATAGTGTTAAGGTTCTAGATGAACCAAGAATGTCAGAATTTCTTGACTCAAAATCAATTTATCAAATTAGCCCCCGTTTTGGGCTTGCTTATCAACTCGGAAACAGAGCTGTTTTACATTTTAGTTATGGCCATTTTTTCCAAATGCCAGCCTATTCAGCCATTTATGCCAATGATGCTTTTCTCGTTGGCTCAGCCGATTATGGGACAACCATGGGTAACGGGAATCTGGGTGGTGAAACACTTGGTTTAAATGCCCAAAAGACAGTAAGCTATGAAATTGGTTTATGGCAAGAGCTGGCTGAGGGTATGGGAGTTGAAGTAAATCTCTATTATAGAGATATATATGATTTATTAACTGTGGCGGTTGTCACAACCTATAATCAAATAAATTACGGCTTATATACAAACAAGGATTATGGCAACGTACGTGGTCTGGAAGTCAAGTTTGACTTTAATAAGGGTGGCTTTCGTACCAATGTGAATTATACGCTGCAGTACACCAAGGGTAATGCGGATAATCCCCAGCAAACCTTTAACAGAGCAGGCTCGAAAATTGATGAAGTCAATAAAATGATCCCAATGAGTTGGGACCAGAGACATACCTTTAATGTGTCAGCCGGATATACAGCCTCAAATTATGGTGGCTTCTTTACTGGGTATGTTAACTCGGGAACGACTTATTCATATTCGCCCATGACTGGAAGTCCTCTGGTGAATATAAATCTAGCGCCTAACAATAATTACAAAGCGCTTGGCTATCATGTGGATTTTACCGGATTTCTGAGACTTCCTCAGATGTTTGGTGTTAATGCCCGCTTGAATCTTTCAGTTTATAACGTACTTGATCGTTATAACGAGAATTATGTAAATAGTACCACCGGTAGAGCATATTCAGATATCGTTGAAGAAGGCGATATTGAGGGACATCGCAGTAAATTCAATACATATGATGATCGATACAAAGACCCTGGAATGTTCAGTACACCTCGTGAAATAAAAATTGGCCTGGAAGTAGAATTATAGAATGAATACATCAAAACAACTCAGGATAACCTTCGTTTTAACCATACTCCTTGGATTACCGTTGGTGTTAAGCAGCCAGGGGCGGCCATATAGTGGCCCTATTGATGTAGCTGGCGATTTTGATGCCGAGCGTGAAGGTACTATGAATGGAAACCGCATTCATCTAGAGTTTACCAATAACACTGAATTGTCAAATTGGCCTGATGAAGCCGCTTCGAAATGGCCCAATAACAACTCCGGTTATAAGATGCTTGATGGTATTGGATTACTGGTAGGGGCAAGGGTCTATATTGAAAATGATGGAGATCCTAGCACAGTAGATTCAATCGTTGTTCAAGATCAATCTGTCATCGAAAATGATCCAAACCTGCATGTCCTGCATTATTTGCAAACCAGTTACCGAGAGCATATGGATCGAAGTGACACAAGCAGTACTGAGTGGGGCTTCTACCCGGTCTGGGGATATTTTAACGAAACCAGTGAGCACCCAGCCATGAGTAATGACACAGCATCTTGGCCAGTCGAGGGCTGGCCAAAAGGTGGATATTCGAAGGAATGGCCACTGGAATGGGATGGAAGATTTGGCAGGGGTATCCAATATGCCGATCTGGAGACCTATTTTGTAGTAAATGATGCTCAGGATCAGGAATACCTCGGCGATGATGATATGGTTAAATACTACCCGCGCCCCGGACATTTTATCGGTCAGGAAGGGCATGAAATTACCATTCAAAATGATGCCCCGTGGGGAGGGTTGGGTCTGCGAGTTGAAACCCGTGGATTTCAATGGAATAATCCTCAAGTGCGGGATGCTCTTTTCTGGGAATACAACATAACGAATAACTCAATATACGATCTTCCTGAAGTTTGTTTTGGATATTGGGTGGATAATGCCATTGGTGGTGAAGGTCCTGATGATGACATCGGATTTTACAATGATGAATTGGATCTGGCATACTCATGGGATAAGGATGAGTCAGCCTCGGATGGTGGCACCCCTGGAATTATGGGATTTGCCTATTTGGAGAGCCCAGGTCTGGCTTTTGATAATGAGGATAACGATGATGATGGCCTCATTGATGAGAAAAGAGACAACCTGGCCGGAACTGAAGTTGGGGCATATGATGGAATTAATGACCTCGCGAAATTCCTGGAATTTTACGGTTTGTCCGAATCAGAATTAAAACCACACTGGTCAGGGGATGAAGATCAGGATTGGAGAGATGGAGAGGATTTAAATGGGGATGGCATCTACCAGTCGTCTGAATCATATGGTGATGATGTAGGTCTGGATGGACTAGGACCTCTCGATTTGAATTATCCCGGCCCTGATATAGGTGAAGGAAATCATCAACCAGATTTTGATGAAGCCCTGGGTTGTGAACCAAATTTTGCTGAGACTGATGTGAGCGAATCTGATATGCTAGGATTAACATCATTTCAACTTTTCACTATTGTTGGAGTACCTGAAGGTCCGGCACCTCCAGGTACAAAATGGTTTAGCAATGATGAAATTATGTGGGATATGGTTGCCTCAGATACCCTGGTGAGGTTATATGATGTGAACGCCAACCTAGTAGAATTGTTTGCATCAGGTCCTTTCCCGCTATTTGCAGGAAGAACAGAGCGAGTTTCTATGGCTGAGCTCCATTCAAGAGACGAGAACATGTTATCGCCTGACTGGATAGCTCCTGCGTTATATGAATTAAAGGCAGTAGTCCAGTTGATTTATGAATCAGATTATCGATTTGCTCAACCACCTTTAATGCCGACACTGGAAGCCACAGCAGGCGATGGAAAAGTCATTTTAACCTGGGATGATCGTTCGGACAAACTTACCCGGGATCCATTTATTGGAAACGTGAATGATTTTGAGGGTTATAAATTATATCGGTCTACTGATAAATTCTTTGAAGATGCAGAAGTTATAACGGACGGTTATGGTCTACCCACATTCAAAGATCCCATATTTGAATGTGATTTAATTGATTCTGTATTTGGTTTTGCTGATTTTGGTCTGGTTAACGGGATTGCATATAACCTCGGTACAGAAACAGGCTTAAAACATTATTTTGTTGATGAAAAAGTTGAAAACGGTAGAACGTATTATTACGGTTTAGCTGCCTATGATTATGGTATTAGCACGAGCATTCCAGGCATCGCGCCTACTGAAAATAACCTGGTAGTTAGCATTGATGAGTACGACGTAATCTCCGGCATAGGTAAGAATGTTCAAATAGTGACTCCCAGAAGTACGGCCGCAGGATTTCATGATCCAGTTGTTTTGTTGGATTCATTACAAGAGCCAACTCTCGGGAGCGGTACTGTAACCCCAATCGTCTTCGCACGCGATCAAGTTAAAGACGGGCATACCTACGAGGTCACGTTCTTCATTGATACCTTGTTGAATAACAGGTCAAACCCCACAAATTATATAACCAGTGGGTATAAAGTGTTAGACGTCACCGGTGAACAACCCGTGATGGTACATAGTGAGTCCCGCTACGATTCAGCTGGAAATGTTAATTATTCAACCGATAATCTAATTTACGATGAGGATTTGGATATTTGGGGTTTGAACCCGGATACGCTCATCATAACGGATATTATCGATGGTATCCAGCTTCATATTGACCAGAGTGTTTTTACACCTGAAATGGATGACGGACCCTATGCTACTGGTTGGATTAGCGGTTCCCCAATCAACCACATGTTGGTTTCACTCACCAAGCGAGAAACCAATCTCTTTCCCTTTGATTATGAGATTGTTTTCACCGGGGATACACTTGCTTACACTAGCCAGGTTGGCTCTTCCGCCGGCGTCCGAGATGAAAATGACAATGGCTTATGGTTTCCTCCAAAAGTCATTTTGGATCAATCTTTTGACTTTTACGTGATCAACACAAGCCTGGTCGATTCGGACGGCAATCATCCCATTATGGATTTGGTTGTTCAGGATCATTATGGTCCATCCTGGAATACTGATGGATTGTTTAACAAATTTCAGGATAAGATTCTTGTCGGTAGCATTGATACGTCAGCAAAGTGGTTGGGTACAGCCTTTGTGATAGATTTTATTGGTGGTAGTGATCTTGATTATCCAGGAGTAGGTGATAGATATCAACTCGAATTTACCAGACCATTTTGGAGCACCGATACGATAAGATATACGGCGCGTTCCATTCAAGAAGTTGATCTTGTTCGCGAAGCTCAAACCATGGACAGCATCAAGGTTGTCCCCAATCCTTATGTTGGTACAAACGCAATGGAAGGAGCGCTGCGGAATCGCTTCCTGAACCAGCCTCGTAAATTGATGTTTACTCACCTTCCAGCATCTTGTGTTATCCATATTTTTACTTCATCTGGTGTCTTGATTAAAACCATAGAAGTTGATAATGCAGCAGCCAATGGATCTGTCCACTGGAATCTACTTACTGAAGAAAATCTGGAGATTGCTGCAGGAATGTACATATACCGTGTGGAATCAATGGAATCAGGGCGAGAGCAAATTGGAAAATTCGCGGTGTTGAAATGAGAAATATTATAAAAATGAATTCTAAGCTCATTCTTTTGGGACTCATGCTAACGAGTTCCCTTATAGCTCAGAAACCGTATCGATATGGAACTACGGCAGCTAGTTTTCTTGAAATTGGAATTGGTCCCGCAGTGGCAATGGGTGAGGCCTACGTAAGTGTGGGTAACAACATCTCATCAATATATTGGAACCCTGCTGGCTTGGCTTTTCAGGAGCATTCAGAGTTGATTGTCATGGATCAGGCCTGGGTTGCAGGTATTGCCAATCGATACGCTGCTGTCGCAATAACTGTTCCGCGTGTTGGGAATATCGGATTAAGTATGAACCATGTTGATTTCGGGAGTATCGAGGTTACAAACCTTCAGTATCAGGATGGGACTAAAGAATTCTATCGTGCCTCCGAATACGCCATGGCTCTCACATATGCACGCTCAATTGTAAACTGGTTCTCATTCGGCGTATCAACTAAATATATATCTTCTTCAATATGGCATAGTGGCGCAAGTGCCTTAGCACTTGATCTTGGAGTATCTATTGTTACCGATTTCCTAAGCCCTACAGGGAACAAGGAAGAAGGCATGCGTATAGGCATGAGCATATCAAATTATGGCTCTAAAATGTCTTACTCTGGTATAGATATGCTAAATGCTATAGATATACTGCCTGACGAAGCTGGAAATTATTCTGCTGTACAGGGAGAATTTCGGACAGAATCCTGGGATCTTCCTGTCATCTTTAGAGCTGGAGTTTCATTTTATCCGCTATACACCCATACGCATAATCTTTTGCTGGCAATGGATGTGCTTCACCCGAATAATAATAGTGAATCAATCAATATGGGACTTCAATACGATATGGGATTTATTCGTGGAACTCATCTTTTTTTGAGGACAGGTATACGAGGATTATATCTGGTTAATGCCCCCGAAGAATTAAATCTATTTGGTTCAAGTCTTCCATATTCTGCTTTCACCTGGGGTGGCGGCATTGAGTATAAACTATTTGGGCGCCAGTCTATCGCTTTGGATTATGCTTACAGGTCAATGGGTTTACTTGGATATGCCAACTCATTTACATTGACATATCAATTTTAGATCGCTAATAATAAAGTACGGATGGATACTCAAAAGATAGATCGATCTTTTTGTGTTTTGGCCGTGTCTTTTCTTCTGCTGGTAAGCTGTGGAGGAAAAGATACTGACCCATATCCGAACTCCCTTGTTGTAGCCCGAGTGGGTGATCGTGTCATTACAAAATCTGAATTTATTCGCAGGGTTGAATACACACCCCGGCCAGCCTACTGCCGTGGCGATAATAATATCCACAAAAAAATAGTTCTTAATTCTTTGATAGCTGAAAAACTTTTAGCACTCGATATCCTATCCAAGCCTGAATACGAATCTCCCCGACACCTGGATCAGTATATACTGGGGAGGAGGGAACAGGCCATGCGGCAGTTATATAGATATGATTATGGAATTAATCGCGTCAGTACAACTGATGAGGAATTGAGAAATAACTTTTTAAGCGCAAGACGGGAGTACGAGTTAGGGTTTGTTACCTTTCCTGATTCTCACTATGCCTACGGAGCCAAAGAATTTCTTGATCAGGGAGTGAGTTTTGAGGCTATTTACTCACGGATACTTGGTACTGAGGAAATGGACATTAGAAAAGTCACCTGGTTTGATGACGATGAATCCATTATAAGAAATACACTCTATTCCCAACCACTGGAAAGAGGTTCAGTTTTAGGACCTCTTAAGTTGCAAGATGGAAAATATTTGATGTTCAAAGTGATTGCCTGGAAAGATAATATTCAGCTCTCCGAAACTGGTAACCAAACCCTGTGGGATGATGTTGTCTCAAAAGTGGAGGAACGCAAGGGTAATCAGCTTTATAATGATCATGTTTCGGGACTTATGCGTGGTAAAAGTTTTATGCTGGAGGAAGCAACTTTTCGCAATCTGGTCGATGATCTTGCAGAGAAATATCTTCTCAAAGAGGCAGAAAAAGGTTCCATGTTGAATCAGGCTATTTGGGAAATAGAAAAACAGCATTTATCAATAAATAATTCTGAATTTGAAGTTTCCTATCTGGACCAGAAGCTATTTAGATTTGATGAGAAGGATTGGACTGTACAAGATTTAACTGATTTGGTTTCACGACACCCCCTGGTTTTTCGCGAAAAACGTTTCGAAATGGCTGACTTCGCTAATCAAGTAAAATTGGCTATAGCAGATCTGTTGCGAGATTACATCGTGACCGGGGAAGCTTATGATGGGGGCTATGCAGATCGTAAGGAAATAAAGTCTTATGGTGAAATGTGGCAAGACCAATATTTGTCTGGAATCTATAAAGAAATTATCAATTATTCAATTTCGGATAGCATGTTACAATCCTCCAATTCCATTCCCTTTATTGAAAGACATATGAACCCCATAGTTGATAGTCTCCAACAGGCTTACTCAGATGAGATATTCATCAATTTTAAAACATTTGAGGATATCACTCTCACACGTATCGATATGTTCGTAGCTCAGGATAAGGTTCCCTACCCAGTTGTAGTACCGCCTTTCCCACAAGTTACTACAGATCACATATTTGATTATGGGAACAAACTTGAGTCAAAATAAAGTTTTAAATCCGCCTGCTTTAGCAATCCTTGCTCTACTCCTAGTGATTGGTGCATGCAAATCATCGCCAAATACTTCTGATGAACCTGCACAGGTTATTAGCGGGTGTATGGATGTAATTGCACTCAATTTTGACAGCCTGGCAACTGAGGATGATGGCAGTTGTCAATACTATGGGTGTACAGACTCTAGTGCCGTCAATTACGATCCACAGGCCACACATGACGATGGAAACTGCATCTCTCCCTCAATGGTTCCTGAGGGTTGGACTCTGGTCTGGAATGATGAATTTAACAGTACCAGTATTGAACTGGACAAGTGGAACCACGAGAACTGGTGGCCGGCATATGTCAATAATGAGCTCCAATCCTATTCTGATGATCCCGCACATTCTTTTATTCATGCAGGAAATCTGAATATTGTTTTGCGCAAAGCTAACCCTTTCGATGTAAACAATCCGGCCTATACATCTGCCAGGATGAACACTGCCTGGAAAGGGGATTGGACCTACGGTCGTTTTGATATCCGGGCTAAACTTCCTTTTGGCCAAGGGCTTTGGCCGGCAATCTGGATGATGCCCACCCAGTCGGTTTATGGTGGCTGGCCTGTAAGTGGTGAGATGGATATTATGGAGCTGGTGGGCCATAATCCAGATGTTGTCCATGGTACCATTCATTATGGTAGCAATCCACCAAATAATAGTCAATCTGGAAGCTCCTATCAATTATCCCAGGGAGATTTTTCAGACGACTTTCATCTGTTCACTCTGGAGTGGGAGGAAGGCGAGCTTAGATGGTATGTAGATGGAAATCATTACCAGACCCTCACTGATTGGTATAGCATAGGTGGTGATTGGCCAGCACCCTTTGATCAGGACTTTCACATCATTTTAAATGTTGCTCTGGGCGGACCCTGGGCTGGTGATCCGGACCAATCAACCAGCTTTCCTCAGGCAATGCTCGTTGATTATGTACGAGTTTTCCAGTAGGGAAAATTTAGTGTCCCGTAGTGATATTATGTCTATTGCCAGTATCTCATGATGAAAATAAATAAGAGACAGATCATTTTTCTAATCCTGATCACCTCAATAATAGGTTGTCAGGAAGCCAATACCCCCCAAACAGATCTAACAGCTTTTTCGGTAGACTCAAATCATATCTTGTTAAATGGAAATCCGCTGGATATTCGGGGTGTGGTTTACGTTGTGGGTTATCCCGGATATATCCCCTGGGAAGTTGAATCTAGGCATCCCTTACCCGCCGATCTTCAGATGTGGGTGAATGAGGACATCGACAATATTGTTGCCCTGGGTGCCAATACAATCAGACTGTGGAGTGCCCCACAATATTGTTATGAGGTGATTCAGGAAACAGGGTCCCTGAATATTGTACAAACTATCTGGTTTGATGGTGAGGTGGAAAATTTTCAAAATGAAACCTTCAAGGAATCATCAAAACAATATATCCGTGAAGTAATCCAGCGGATGTTTATGGGTACTGATGGTACGGTACCCCCATTACTTGCTTTTGTGGTTGGTAATGAATTGAGTGAACAGAGCATTCTGTCCACCAATCTCCTGAATCCGTCCATTAATTCATATGTGGGAGAATTTATTGCCACGGATACAACACTAACAGCTACAGAGGCATTTTTAGCTGAAATGGCAGATCATACGAAGAGCTATTACTCCCAGCTATTTGATGTTGTGCCGCTGACTACTTATGCAAATGATATTCGAACTGCAGAAATTATCGACACCCCCTTTCTTGATTTTCGTAGCCACAACGCCTATTCCTATGCAGTCGATTACTATCTGGAGGATCCTCCTACAGGCAGTTCTTCAGGCACAATATTTCAGGGCTGGTTAGAGTACCTAAAGAACATGGTACCTGATAAACCATTGCTCATCACAGAGACAGGTCTAAGTGTTTCTCCTGGAGTTCCATCAACTGGGCCACCAAATTATGGTTATGGGGGAAATACTGAGGAGGAACAGGCCCAGGGTCTAATCCAGAATCTGGATGATGCTGAGAGTAGCATAGCACCTCTGGCTGGGGTCATAATTCATGAATATCTGGATGCCTGGTGGAAATTCGGTCTGGAAGATTCATATACACAAGACCCTGATGATATCGAAGAATGGTTTGGGATCATGAAACTCTCCCAGGACGGAGATGCTGTAATTGTGACATCACGAATGGCCTATAATCAAATTCAAACACGCTGGACTGGGGACGAATAAAATGAAAAATTTATACGGCAATATCTTTTCATCCTTGCTGATTTTGATATTTGCAAGCTCCATATGGGCCAAAGATTACCGAGGGGCAGAATTAAGAACACTAGAGAGTTTAACCTATGGGCGTTTTGAGGTCCGGATGCGTTCTGCAGAGGGCAGCGGTATGCTATCATCATTTTTTACTTATAATGATGGAGGGTCGGGCTGGAACGAAATCGATGTAGAAATTCTGGGGGCTGCCTTTAATGAAGTTCAGTTTAATACCATTACACCAGGTCAAGTAAACCATGTGTATGATGCCCAGACTTGGTTCAACCCGCATTATGGTTATCATGTTTATGCCTTTGAATGGACTCCTGAATATGTTGCCTGGTTTATTGATGGAATAGAGATTCATCGCCAAACAGGCCTGCACATTGAGCAGCTCGTACATTCTCAAAAAATTATGATGAATATTTGGCAACCGATATATGTCAATTGGGTCGGTCCTTTTGATCCGAATATTTTGCCAGTATTCGCCCATTATGATTGGGTCAAATATTATGACTACAATCCCGATGAAGGCGATTATGGGTCAGAAAATAAATTCTTGCATGCCTGGACCGACGATTTTTCCCACTGGGACCAAAATAGATGGGCCAAAGCGACCCATACTTTCAATGGCAATAATGTTGACTTCATCCATAACAATATTTCGTTTTACAATGGTAACATGATTCTAAGTCTAACTCAGCCTTGGGACCAGGGTTTTGATCCGACTGTACCCCCTATAGACCAGGATTTGCATGAGTATAATTCGTTTGAAGGGGGGGACGTTTTTGATTGGTATCTCTGGGATGGTTCCTCATCAAATGCCCCCGCTATCGTCGATAATCCCGATCCCGGTGGAATAAATAGTAGTACATATGTTGGAGAATGGGCTGCAACGGGTCCGGATGATTATTTATTTTTAACTTTACCAGAGAAGCTTGATCTGATTGAGAATCATACCTTTTCATTACTGGTTTATACTGAGTCTCCAATTACTCAAGTGACCTTTAAATTGCAAAACCATGAGCTGGCCGATCCCACCACTACCCAAATCATCTCGAGACAAACAATTGATCAAACAAATTTGTGGACCACTCTATATTTTGAATTTTCATATGCTGTAAATCGTCAGGACCTGGATCAAATTGTGATCCAGTTTATGGTAGGTGGCATGGTGAGTAACTGCTATTATGATAATATTTATGGACCGCCAATATTCGGAACTGGCATTGATAACATGCCTGAGCGTTCCGCTTTGATTGAAATTAACAATTATCCAAATCCATTTAATAGCGAAACCACCTTTGCCTTCACTTTACAGGAATCTGCCTTTGTCTCCATTGATATTCTGGATCTAAGGGGGCAATTGGTCACAGAGTTAGTGTCAGATTTTCACAGCCAGGGTGAACACCGTTTAGTTTGGTCAGCAAATAATCTCAACAGTGGTATCTATCTCGCTCGCTTTCAGTTCAACGGCCACATCATTCAAAAGAAAATCCTGCTCATAAAATGATAAGACTGATTCTCCTCATCTTGCTCATGACACTCCAGCTTTTTACCGAAGCCCGAGCTGACGGGTTTGTCCATGCTGATGGGACTAGAATTGTTGATGGAACTGGAAATAGCGTTTTAAAAAGGGGGATGGGGCTTGGCGGCTGGCTGGTTCCTGAAGGTTATATGCTCCACACTGAAGCCCAATCACCAACAACCATTCGTGCAGATATTGTCGATGTCATCGGAGAAACAGCTACTGATCAATTTTATTCGGCCTATCACCAGAATTATGTTACGCGTGAGGATATCCATGAATTGGCAGCATGGGGCTTTGACCATGTCAGGATGCCTTTTCATTACAATATGTTCTCACATGCCAGGGGGGTTCCAAACGAATGGGGTTTTGAAGTAACAGATTCACTCATCGCCTGGTGTTCAGAGGTAGGGATGCATGTGGTTCTGGATATGCACTGCGCCCCTGGTGGACAAAATCATGGACCCATCAGCGATAGCGACGGGACGGCTCGTTTGTGGTTGGCGGATTCAAATAAAACGCATACAATGATGATTTGGGAAGCCATTGCTACCCGCTATGCTGATGAGCCCTGGATTGGTGGTTATGATCTTTTAAATGAACCGGTTTTAGCAGAGGGTGTTAGCCTGCAAGACTTTAGAAGACTTTATATGGATCTGACTACAGTTATCCGTGCTGTGGACATAAATCATATATTATTCATTGAGGGCAATTGGTACGCCACAGACTTTAATGGGCTCACGCCACCTTTTGATGACAATATGGGCTATAGTTTTCACAAATATTGGAGTACAAATAGTCTGGGATCCATAAACAGCTATCTGAATATGCGAGATGCCTACGATGTTCCATTGTGGATGAGTGAAACTGGTGAGAATTCTAATGCCTGGTTTCATGATGCCGTACAGCTTTTTGAGGAAAACAATGTAGGTTGGTGTTGGTGGACCACCAAAAAAGTGGATACGATTACTAGTCCATACTCAGCTGCGAGACCAGCAGCTTATAATCAGCTGAGGGACTATTGGAGAACTGGAAATAATAAACCCTCTCCATCTGTCGCTGAAGCCATATTGATGGAGCTGGCTGAAAATCTTAAAACCGAAAACTGTACTTTGCGACCTGGAGTGGTTGCCTCACTTTTTGACCCGGATTACAATATCCAGAGCAAACCTTTCAAAGATCATCTTATTCCCGGAACTATTTTAATGGCCGATTATGACCTTGGAAATCAAGGTATTGCATACAACGACAATGTCTATCAAACCGTTCATTGGGATAATTATACAGCGTGGAATTCTGGGTACCAGTACAGAAATGATGGCGTAGATATCGAGCTAGGTCAAAGCGGAACTCCAAGTGTTGGTTTCACTGAGGATGGAGAGTGGCTTCGATATACTTTAAATGCTGAACAGGGTGGTAGCTATAGCCTCGAAATTGAAGTTGCCAGTCCGAGTAGCTCAGGCTATTTGCGACTATATATTGATGGACAGCAGATAAATCAAACCATCGAAACCCCTATTACGGGCGGGTGGCAGAACTGGCAAGCTATTCACTTAGATGATATCTCAATAAGTGCAGGTAGCCATGTATTGACATTTGAGATTTTTGAAGCTGGATTCAATTTAAGATTTATGGAATTTTTCCTGGACTCAGCCTGGACAGAAACTGAATTGCCCAATAATTTTATTCTCGGTCAAAATTATCCCAATCCTTTTAACAGCTCGACCAGAATCCCGATTCAAATCAATCAGGCAGATAGGCTTCAATTGATCATTTTTGATCTACTGGGTAGAGAAATTCAGACTTATGATCTGTCATCAAAATTAAAAGGACCTGCCCTACTGAAATGGAATGGTCATGATGCATCTGAGCAGATCGCCCCGGCGGGTGTATATTACTATCAGGCTATTGACGGTGAGGAAATGCAGGTAGGGAAGATGCTATTTCTACAATGACGAAATCTAGCGGATACGTTTTCGGTCGATATGAATGAGAAGCAATAGGAT
>JABIFG010000206.1 GCA_018650795.1 Fidelibacterota bacterium | reverse complement strand
TGCCAGGCTTTACAATCACCATGGCATCACTGAATCCATCCCTTTCAATTCTTAACAGCCCATCGAAATCATTAGAGACACCCTCAATATGTAATTCACCAACAATAGAGATAACTGTAAATGGTGCACTTGACTTATTAACGTATAACCTATATTCTTCATCGATTGATTCTGGGAAAGGATCAAAATAGATGATAATTTCTCTACCGCTTTTAGCCGATATCTCAGGTAAGGAAATCGATAAATCATTTGATTTCTCTTCAATCACTAGAGTATCTGAGAATGAGAATATAGTAACGAAATGTTTGCCTGGGAATGCTTCTTCAGCTCTTCCAAAAGCATTCACAACGTACTGGCCAGCCGGCAAGTCCTTGTAAGAGACAGCATATTTTTGCTGTGATATTATTCCTCCAATAGAGTCCGAATGAAAATCATGAATTTTGTTATCTGCACAATAACCACTTATGATTCTAGTTGAATTCAAAGAGTCTAGAGATTGATATATTTCAAACCCCAGACCATTCTGAAGATTCTGAATTGCAATGTCCCCGAGTACTGGGGGCGGAGGTGGGGGCAACGGAGGTGGAGGTGGCGGTGGTGTTAACTCCACTTTGAAATCCCGATTTTGTAGAGCAACAACGGAAATTTGCTTTTCAAAATACTCAGCTTTATCATAGCCAACTAGTTGTACTCTAAACACGTAGTCACCTTGAAGAAATGAACTACTCATCCGTCTATCAAAGGGGGAGGACAATATTCTATAGTCATTTGAATTGCACCCTACTTCGCGGGCATATTCAGGGAGAGCGTAACTAAGTGATTCAAAGGAAGTACTCTTGACAAGCTCTATATCTTTATTTGTGGTGGAGATAACCTTTCCAGATGCCAATGTCTTCAGTGGTCTTAAGGTCAAAGTACCCCAGTCAATCATACCTACACTTGTAGAGTCCGCATACACTAATATAGCGGAAGTGAAGGGGCTGAGGATATCAACCATTATATCATCGACTGAAGCCTGAATGCTTTTTCGAATGGAATTCAACTCAGAGAATGGTATCGAAATAGATTTTGAGCTAATGATATCCTGAGTAGAGACATCTATTATTTTTAAATCTACTTCATACTGCAATCCACTACCCTGGAAAATACCTCTATCATTTGAACCTACCATGTTGTGTCCAGCTCCAATCACATTGAGCTCACCAATCAATACATAGTCTGTCTCTTTTGGATAGGATGAACCCTTAACGAGTTCTAGGACATTCACGGCCGATACTCGATTTTGGATAGATTCCCCAGCAATCTTCATTTGCTTATATCTAGCAATGGCAGAAGTCACCATCGCAGAAATGACTTTGGGATTTAATTGGTCCAGAACTACGATATTTTCTGTCACGTCGATTTTATCCCTAGAGCTCAAATTACTTGTTGAAGGGGAGTGGATTTTCTGATTATTCAGTAAAAAATAAGTAGAGTCATAACTCACAAAATGATGCAGATAAATCATCGGTGGATCAGCAGTTGTGAAGGTGCCTGCGCTAAAAACAAAACTAACTAACAAAAGACTGGCGAGACGATAAATTAAATTCATTGATCTTCTCCTTCTAAACTTGAAAGTTCGCCAACATGTAAAACATCACCAGTTACAAGATCTATAACCCGATAAGTGAGTGCAATTTTCCTATATGCATCATTACCAGAATTAATCTCTTCATAAGGGATAAGGTTATTGTATAGAATTAGTATATCTACACCGAATTCTCGTAGTTGCCCCCAGTCATCTAAGTAAAGAGGATTCAGATTGAATACCTTTCCCTCATACATCCATGAACGCTTAAGGTACAGAGTTTTCAATTTCTCATATACTGAATAGTCATTTGTTCCACGCCCTTTAACCAGCGCAGAGAGTATCCCCTCTTCTATTGACAAGTGCATTTCGTTATACAATGTTCTGCTCTTGTTGTACTTTTGTGCTTGTACAGGCTGTCTATCGCCATCAACTAGAATCAATTTCTTATTCTTGATAAGATCATAGTTAAAAGAATAATTGAATTTTTCAGCTACAGTGTTGTGGTTTGAAAAGATGCCTGAATCTTTTGTATCTGAAAATTGGATGACATCTGAAAAGAGGACTTCACCATTTTGCATAGCATCAAGAATGCGAATGTAAAGTCCCTCATCCTCTATATATCTGTACATGATGAGTTCTGTGCAGCCAGTTTCCTTGACAAATTCACTCCATTCCTCGTACAAAATGGGGTTTGTGTTAAAAACAATGCTATTGTAGATAGCAGGAAACTTCAGCTTAAACCCAATGGATTTTTCGATGAAAATTGGGTCTGACTCACCATAGCTACTGTTCTCCATGAGCCCTGATATCAACCCATTCTCAACAGCCATTACCTTTTTTGAAGGTGCCTCAGAATACTCTCCGACTATATTGAGCACATCAATGTCGAGAGTAGCAGCTTTTTCCAAATCGGGGTACAGGTTCGATGGAAATTCATACTTGCTTACGGCAGAGAACGTCCGGTCATACTCATCTACTATTGACTTATTGAGATCATCATGAGCGTCCCCACCTTTCACGACACAGGAAGCCAAAATCTTCATTGTATTAATATTTACAACGCGGAAATAAAGAATTGCTGATTCCTTTTGTGAAGAGAACTCTAGCACTTGATACTGAAGGATCAAATTCGTCTTATATTGATCTCGTATAGTTGAGTGATCTTCTAGATCAATTCCGTGCATGTAAAATGCGTCTGATGGGGAATTGCCGGTTATCTCCTTTGGATCTCTAGGCTCTACAAAATCAAGTTTCTCAACAATTACAAACCCACTTGATGTAAGACCTTTTATCAATCCATTTTCGAGAGCAAGGTCCCATTGGTCTAGCTTCCCATAAGGTGAACCAATTCCGGATTCATCCACTCTAACTACAAAGACCCGATCATTCCTGTATTCATTAGGAATTTGAGACAGCAAGTTAAGAAAACTATCCGAATCAATCACTTCCTTTCCCAAGGATGTGATAGCTAAAAACTTTTTCGAGTCCTCTAGGATCGAATTAGCCTTCTCATCTTGACCTTCCTCTGGATTGCTATCCATCTTTAAAAAGCTGGTGTCAACACAACCCAATAGTGCGATCATGAATACTCCAAAAATGATTACGATGAAGTGTTTATGGTTGACAGTTTTCATTTCTCATCCTTTCCGTGATTTGTGTATGATGGGGAGTATGCTTCAACGCAACAGCCATATCATGGAGCTTGTACTAGAAAAGCGATTGCCATATTCCACAGTCGAATTCACATCCCCCAAATCCAATTTAACAGTTTGATTTAGAACGAAATATGCTGCAATATCAATGCCAGCATTAGAGAAAAAGAGACCCACATTAGCATTCTTAATGATCAATATATGGTTTGGATAGTTGATCATCAAAATGAATTGAGAGATTAATCGTTAGACCTCCAGTAGAATCAGAAGCAATCATGAAAGGGCAGATGGCAATATAGCTTGCATGGAATAAGGGTTCTCGAAAAGGGTGTCTCAAATCTCAGGCATTATTTCGCGGTCTCATAAACGGCGGTTATTGACAGCCATCCCTATGACAAAAGGAAGCCCCAAGCTATTGCCTGGGGCTAAGCTCAAATGAATAGTGATTGGAGACTAGTTCATTTCAGAGCAATATGATCAATATCCCAGCTATGATTTTAAACCGCATAAACGGTCCTTTTTAAAGACAAAATTATTCGCTACTTGTACCCATAATGGTCCATGGATCCAAAATAGCGCCTTGCCTCCCTCATCACACGAGGAGCAAGAAGGAGAGTTGAAATCATGGTGGGAATAGCCATCAGTGCATACATACCGTCAATAAAATTGATTGCCACATCAAGGGTAATGATCGAGGCAAACGCAAGAACGAGCACATAGAATATTCTGTAATATTTTTTATAGCGGCTCCCAAAAAGATAGGAAGTACATTTACTGCCATAATATGAATAACCAATCATAGTTGACAGGCTGAAAATAATCACACAAATCATTAGTATGTAGCGTCCTAGCTCACCTAATTCATGGGAAAAAGCCTGTGTGGTAAGCGTTACTCCGTTTGTTGAACCAGCTTGCCACATACCTGAAAACAGGATTGCGAAAGCGGTGACACTACAAACTATGATGGTATCAATGAAGGGGCCGATCATCGCCACAAGACCTTCACGCACAGGTTCCTTAGTTCTTGCCGCTCCATGAGCCATGGCCTCAGTACCTATGCCAGCCTCATTTGAGAAAGCAGCTCGACGGATGCCGGTAATGATGACTGCACCTAATGCACCACCTAACACAGCATCTCCCGTGAAGGCATCTTTGAGGATAAACATAAACATTTCAGGTATCTCTGCGTAATGTTTGACCAGAATAGTTACTCCTGCCAACATGTAAAGACTAACCATCATTGGTACCATTCGTGAGGCTACCAGACCGATGCGCTTGATTCCCCCAAATATGACGCTCGCAACGACTAGGGAAATTACTATACCTACGAGAAGATTACCCACAATTGCATCACCAGCAAATAATCCCTGCTGTTTAAAAACCTCATCTCTTATGATCTGTGTTAGCTGATTAGACTGGAATGGTGCCAAACAGCCAAACAGCCCCGCAAGGCTGAACCAGATTGCCAAAGGTTTGAATTTTTTCCCTAAGCCAGTTTCTATGTAATACATCGGCCCACCCATTACCCTGCCCTGATCATCTTTTCCGCGATAAAGGATACTGAGCGTACATGTGAAAAATTTTGTTGACATACCTAGGATGGCGCTGAGCCACATCCAAAATATTGCACCTGGCCCCCCGGTATGAATTGCTATCGCCACTCCACTGATATTACCCATGCCTACAGTACTTGCCAGTGCACTTGAAAGAGCTTGGAAGTGGGATATGTCACCTGGATCGTCTTCAGAATCATATTTACCAATGAGAATCATAAAAGCGTGGCGAAAAAAACGAAATGGTGTAAAACGGCTGTAAAATGTAAAGAACAGCCCGCCACCTAGTAGCAATACCAATAGAGGTGTACCCCACATAAAACTTGAAAATTTTTCAACCAATGAATCAATGGTTAACATGTGTTCTCCGTTAGTGTGGATACTTGAACATCTATTCCAACATTAAAAAATGGATAAAATATCTTATGTGACTTAGGACTCAGAAAGCTCCAATTTATGGAAGGGTAAGAATTTTCCTGGATCCATGATGTCTGATACTCAATACTTGGAGAGCACTTATTCCAATTGTATCACTAATAAGTTTCTGGTAGTCATCGAGGTCGTCTTTGTGAATATATACCTGGATTGAGCCCGCAAACCCACCTCCATGTACTCGAGCTACACCTCTACGTCTTTCTTCAATAAAAAGTTGAGAGACACCAAGAGCGTAAGTTAGACCCTGATCTTGACCATCGCTGCCAGGTGGAATAGAATTTTGAAGGATATTTTGAGATGAGACCCCACTTGCACCGACAACCTTTAAATATGTCTCAAAATCTCCTGCCTCTAATGCTGAGACCATTTGATCAACGCGCTTATTTTCTCTATAAAAATGCATAGCTCGCAAGACTGATCGATCCCCCAGCTTGCTTCTGATCGAGACTATATTTTGCAAGAAGTCAGCCTCTTGAACAGTACGTAAAACATCAGATCCCAGTAGATTTGCTACTGCTCCCATTTCAGATGGAATTGAAGCGTAGGCGGGAGTGAGGTCAGCATGATTACTACCTGTATTGATCACAAGGAGTACATAATTTTCCGCACTAAAATCATAAGCTATTTTCTGGATATCTAAATTATTGGGATCCTTAAAATCAATTGCCATTATCCCACCAACAGCAGATGCCATCTGATCCATCAATCCACAGGGTTTTCCAAAATACTTATTTTCTGCATGTTGGGCTATTTGTGCAATTTTCTCTGGAGAATATTTATTCTGGTTATAGAGATGATTTAGTATTGTGCCAATGAGAACTTCAAAACTTGCTGAGGAGGAAAGTCCTGAACCCATTCCCACATCACTAGTTATTTCAGCATAGAAGCCACCATATTCTCCCTCCGATTCCTTGATGCCTGCAACTACACCCCGGATGAGCGAATTTGTTGTCCCAATTTCAGATGATCTTACATTTAGACCTGAGACTTCTACAGTGAACGTTTCATTGAAACCCTCTGAACGAACAATTATTTTTCCATCTGATCTCTTGGCCACTGCTGCTAGAGCATCATTTCTTACAGCTGAGCAGAAAACTTTGCCAAGATTGTGATCAGTATGATTTCCCCCAAGTTCTGTTCGTCCTGGTGCACTAAATAGATGAGTTACTTCATAATCTGCTTTATCAATTAATTCCGAGATCCGGATTAAAGCGAGTTGGTAGTCTTCTCCATCTCCATATAAGTCATGGAATAGTTCTAACTGGTCAGCATCCTCAATCAGTTTATTCAACTCATTTGTAGACCACAATGACATTCAACTCTCCAATTCTATCAAATTTTACACTTGAATTTCAGCAAGGCGCTGTGCAGCATGCTCAGGAGTGATGTCTCTCTGAGATTCAGCCATCATTTCATATCCTACCATAAATTTCTTGATAGTAGCCGACCGTAACAACGGAGGATAGATATGCGCGTGAAGTGTCCAATGCTCATCATCACCACCCACATTAGGTGCACTGTGCCAACCCATACTGTAGGGGAAAGACACATTGAATAGTAGATCATATTTGCGCAATAATATTTTCAGCAAATCAGCTAGGTCCGTTACAAGACTCTCATTCATATCACTCATTCGCGATATTTTCGTTTTTGGAATAATTATCGTCTCAAACGGCCAGGTAGCCCAAAATGGAACCAGAGATACCCACGAATTGTTCTGGTAAACCATCCGCTCACCCCCATCAGCTTCCTGGGTTGCATAATCCCATAAGAGAGTACTACCATGCGTATCAAAATATTCTTTTTGCCGCTCATCCTCTTTTTTAATTTTTGAGGGTACAAAATCACCAGCCCAAATTTGGCCATGGGGGTGTGGATTGGACGCTCCCATAATTTGTCCCTTATTCTCAAATATCTGGACATACTTATATTTATTAGAAAGCTCCCTCTCTTGATTCATCCAGGTAACAATAACTTCCTCAATCTCCCTGTTGGAGAGCTCTGGCAGAGTAAGATCATGTCGTGGAGAATAACAAATAACCCTGTTTGTTCCTTTTGATTCCTGCCACTTGAAAAGGTCATTGCCTTCTAATTGGGATTCACCACTTTCATCAAGTAGTGCGGGGAAATCATTATTAAAGACGAAAGTCCCCTCATAATCAGGATTTATATCACCTTTGGATCGGTGCCCACCAGGACAAAGATAGCAAGTGGGATCATGTTCCAATATTTGCTCTCGTGGCACTGGCTCCTGTTGACCTAACCAAGGACGATCCGTACGGTGCGCTGAGACTAACACCCATTCTCCTGTAAGGGGATTGCGTCTCCTATGAGGTTGGTCTCCAGGGAATTCCATTAACACTCCAAAAACCTACCAGAACACGGCGTATAGGGCTACCAAAATAACACTAATAATCATGACACTGATGTTAAACACTGGTTCTGTTTTGAAGTATTTTCTTGAAACAGGAATACCCTTGGGATCGCTAGCGCCCTTGCCTTCTATTTGGCTAACAATAGCAATGATTATCATTGTGACCACCCAGACGATCATCATCTGATGCATCCAGGGCATTGAGGTACCCAGTTTAAGAACCAGAGCAATGGGGATGGAAGAAACAGCGCCCCAGATGGCGGCATTATTGGTAGATCTCTTATAAAACAGTCCCATCACGAATACACCCAAAATTCCCGGACTGACCAGACCTGTATATTCCTGAATATATTGAAACATTTCCTTTACTGAACCGAGAGTTGGAGCTACCAGTACTGCTATAACCAAGGCCGCTAGAACAGTAATGCGTCCAACTTTGACAGTTGTTTTGTCATCAGCATCTTTGTTGATGTAAGCACGATAAATATCCATTGTGAAAATGGTTGAGGTTGAGTTCAACATGGAAGCCAGCGAGGATACAATGGCTGCTGCAAGAGCGGCCAAGACAAGTCCCTGCAGACCAGTAGGCACGAATTGGCTGATTAACCAGGGGTATGCTTTATCGTAGTTAATTCCTCCTCCAGAACTGAATGCCTCTTTCACACCAGGAATTGCGGCTGTGCCTTCAGGAGCGGTAAACATCACATAGGCAACGATTCCGGGGATAACCACGATGAGTGGGATAATGAGCTTCAGGAAGGCTGCAAAGGCGATACCCTTTTGGGCTTCTTTTAATGATTTAGCAGCGAAGGTTCTCTGAATGATATACTGGTTAAAACCCCAGTAGTATAGATTTGCTACCCACATACCCCCTACCAGCACGGCTATGCCCGGTAGATTACTAAAGCTGGGGTGACCCTTCTTGAGGATCATATGAAAATGATCACCAGCAACATTGTATATGTGCGAGAGGCCATTCAGCATGCCACCATCGGGTGTTACATGGTTCAAAGCGATGATAGATGTAATCAACCCACCCACAATCAACAGAATAACCTGGATGACATCCGTCCAGGCTACGGCTGACAATCCACCCCAGATGGAGTAGGCTGCAGCAAAAAAGGCCAGAGCCAGAATACCATGCATGATGTACTCACCATTACCAGAGCCCAGAATGGTATCAAGTGCTTTTGCACCAAGAAAAAGAACTGAAGTAAGGTTAACAAAAATGAACAATCCAATCCAGAAGACCGCCAGGATGGTTTTAAGGTTTTTACTAAATCGTACTTCAACAAACTGTGGTATGGTGTAAATCTTCTTTTCAATAAAAATGGGCAGAAAATATTTACCTACGATGATTAATGTCAGAGCCGCCATCCATTCGTAGGAGGCAATGGCCAGACCCAGAGAAAATCCAGATCCTGACATCCCTATAAACTGTTCAGCAGAGATATTTGCAGCAATTAGTGAAGCACCTACGGCCCACCAGGGCAGGGATTTGCCAGCCAGGAAATAGTCCTCAGCATTTTTCTCATGCCCTTCCTTGCTTCTGGATACCCATAGGCCCACAGAGACAATGAGAATTACATAAGATGCAAATACTAGATAATCAATTAATGAAAACTCCATTGTGAATTCCTTATTTGTTTAAAACATCGAATTTGTATCGGATTTGATGGTCATATTCGTCGTTAGCCTCAAGCACTGAGGGTGGAAATTTGCTCTCTCTGGGGGAATTTGGATATTCTTCTGGCTCCAGGCAGACAGCTTGCCATTTATTAAAAGGGGATCCACCCTTCCCCTTAACGCTTCCATTCAGAAAGTTCCCTGTATATAACTGCATGGCTGGTGCATTCGATGATAGAGTAAGAGATCTTCCACTTTCGACATCCTCGAGCACAGCCATACTTCTTAGGCTACCATTTGGCTTGTTAATTAAGAAGCAGTGGTCAAATCCGCCAGCAATTGCTACCTGGGGATTATCACCCACGATTCTCGAGCGAATCGGAATTTCATTTTGGAAATCAAAGTCTGAATTTGCAACAGATCTTATTTCGCCAGTCGGAACCATGTGCTCGTTGATTGGTAAATATTTTCGAGCCTCAATCGAGAGTGAATGAGTAACGAGGTCAGATGCAGGAGCACCAGACAAATTGAAATATGGATGCAGTGAAATATTTATCACTGTCTTCCGGTCGCTCATTGCCCGTATTCTAATATTCAATTCGTTGTCATCATTTAGGTCATATAGGATACCAACAGATAAATTCCCCGGGAAGCCTTGATCACCATGCGGGCTAGTATGGCTCAATAAAAGCATTTCGCCCTTGCCCGAATCTATTTTTTCAGCCTCCCATACGACTCGATTGAATCCAACCTCACCACCATGATTACAATTTATCCCATCATTTTTTGTCAATGGATAAGCAATATTATCAAGTACGAATGTTCCCCCTGCAATTCTATTTGCAAACCTCCCGATTACAGCACCCATATATGATTCATCTTCCAGGTATCCGTCCAGATTGTCATATCCCAGGAGGATATCGGAAATATTTCCGCTCAAATCAGGTGTCTTTATGGATTGCAAAATTCCACCGTAGTTGAGAATACTGACAGATAGATTATTTTTATTTGTCAGGCAATATTTAGAGATTTTCTCTCCAGTTTTTAGCTGACCAAAAGGATATTCTGAAATTATACCACTCGTCTTGATTTTTACATTCTCAATCATTTGGAAATTCTTAATATTGCTATATCCATTGGTTATTTTATTTGCCGCTGAGTTGATTCTCTAACTATGAGCGTGGTCTCAACTATCCGAGTAAATTTCTTCCGCTCTTCCATTATAGTGTTTAGTTCATCCATCAAAATTTGGATAGCTTCTTGTCCCATTTTATATCCATGCTGGTCAATCGTTGTTAAGGGAGGGTCAATAAGTTCAGTTATGGGATTATTGCTAAATCCAGTAATTCCAATATCGTCAGGAATATTTAATCCCATTGCAATCACTTCTTTGTGAGCACCAACGGCTACTGGATCATTAATGGCAAAAATGGCATCTGGCGGATCAGATAACTCAAATAGAGTCTTAATACCTATTGCACCGGATCGTTCTTCTAAGGTCCCATGAATGACAATTTTTTCATCAAACTCAATGTTGTGTTTCGCTAGAGCTTCTCTATACCCTCTTAAGCGCTCCCTTGCGATACTCAGATAGGTCGGCCCAGCGAGGTGACTAATCCGTCTATACCCCATTTCTATTAAATGCTTGGTGGCCTTAAACGCCCCTTCATAATCATCAACAATTACTTTGGAAACATCTAAATTATCTAGGACGCGATCAAATAGTACAACGGGTATGCCCCTTCGCAGGAATCGTCGAAAATGATCTCCATCCTGTGTTGTTTGAGAGACAGATGCCACGATTCCAGCCACTCTATTTGATAACATGTTGTGAGTATTTAAAACTTCACGGTTATAATCCTCGTTAGATTTTGAAACGATAATTGTGAATCCGTGCTTGTACGCTAAATCTTCCATACCATCTATTGCCGATGAAAAAAAGTCATGCTTGATCTCTGGAACAATTACACCAATTGTCCTTGATGCGTTTGTCTTAAGATTCTTAGCTATGCTGTCTGGAAAGTAGTCAAATCGCTTCGCTACCTTTTTCACTTTGGTGATGGTTTCTTCCGCGATGCCTGGATGGTTTTGTAAGGCACGTGAAACAGTCGAAATGGATAAACCAAGTTCATTAGCTATATCTTTTAATGTTGGTGCTTTTCGATTCATGAACTGCTATATCTCTCCTATTTCATCAGCATCATCTTGGCAACGTGATAGTTATCTTCGGTCTGAAGTCGGCATAAATACATGCCTGAATCATAACCTGTAGCATGTAATTTCAGAGAGTATGTCCCTGCTGGTTTGGATCCCTCATCCAGTACTTCGACGAGTTGTCCTCGAATGTTATAAAGCTCAATGAGAATCTCCGACCTATCATCTAAATCATATAGAATAGTTGCAGTGGAATTGAAAGGATTAGGATAGCTGTAGACTCGATGCCCCATGGGTATTTCAGGATCACTCGAAGCACCATCCTCTATGGTAAACTTATCCAGGCGCCAGTAATAATGTTGCTGATTACTGTTGAATGAGAAATAGACTTTTTCATCCCTGACCTCTTCGAGATCAATTATCTCGCTATGCCAAACACCAATTAGAGACTCGTGAACAGCAATGGTTTGTAGGTTGTACCACGGTCCGTCCGAATTGTAGCCATATTGCAATTGGACTGAATGCTCTGGCGTCCCACCTGCTTTAGTATGATCCCACGCTCTTAATTCTTGAAAGCTGAGTTTTGGTCTTCTAACACCCCCCAGATCAATTTGCGGGGAAATCACCCTAAAAGATCCTACCCAGTTTGGTCCATACGTCAGTGCCCTACCACCCTCAAAAGGAGTCGAAACCCAATGGTCATTTACTTTGTCGTAAACTTCCATACTGTCTTGGGAGGTCAGGAGGTCCGAAGAACTAGCAGTTAGGATCCTCCAGCCTGAGGTACTTGATCCTGGCTGATCATATTCAAAATCTTCCCAGTAGGCAAATCCATGGGGAATACCAACCATATAGGATTTGTTGTAAGCAACCACTTCCTCTAAGTCATTAATTTGAATAGAGATCTGCAGCGCCTGACCTTCTGGAAAATCCGGAGATAGTGAAAAGGGAATGATTAGGTAGGTTGACTCGTCGATATCCAATCTGCTCATAGTGTAAGAGGTGTCTAAATCAACGAGATAGTCGACATTATGCTCATCAGGTCTAAGGGTAATCGTAATATTCTCGCCGGCTCGCTGACCCTGGTTAGATAGATCAAGTAGGAGGGCTACCCGTTCACCTGGATCAAATTTCCCATTTGAATTTCCTGCAAGTTCTGCGGCTACAATATTCACCTTGTACTCTGCTTTTTGACCAATTGCAAAACTGTAGTTGTATCGTATGCTATCCAAACCAGTGTAGATGGTATAGATTAATTCAGCTATATAGGGGACTGGAATGTCGACATTCAAATCTAAAGTATGTCTTATTTTCAGACTCGAATCCACCTCAATTACGCCAATATTTAATTCTGGATTATGAACAGATATCCAATCATCGCTCGAGCCTACGGGGTGTAGTCTGAGACTGGAATTTTGGGAACTCTGATCTCCTACATTTTTTATCTCAAATTCAAGTTCAAGTGACTCTCCCGGATCAGCCAAGCCGTCCAGGTTGTCATCGATAACAATTTGTGGGGAATTAAAGATAAAGAAACTACTAGAATCTGATTGATCGGTATCAAGAACAGCCACTGCAGTTTGAATGTGAGTCTGGAAAGCAGTACGGGTTGTATCATTCCAATTGATAACCCCATCATATATATACGGGCTCATAATATATCGACTGTCGTGAGCTACATGGGTTGCGCCCCAATTGTGACCAGCCTCATGTGCTTGAAAATTAGCAAGCCAACGGGTGTCTCCCATCCCCCAAAACTCAACGAGATGATGGCGCCCATACTGTCCTATTGTGTTTAGCCAGGCATAGGAGTAGCCAATTATCCTCCCAGTCCAAAATGTTGCTATATCATGCCAGTTTGAGACGCCACCACCAGCGATCCAGTTGTCAACTGCCCTCAAATAAACCCCTGCATCAGTGGTCTGCGGTAGTCCTCCAGAATAAGAATCAGCAAATATGATCAGTTCCACAAGCTGATATTGAATATTGAGTTGATTGTAATAGGCATCCGTATAATTCAATATGCTGAGCAATTCGTTTGCGAGATCCATACTGGAATTCGCTTTCAAATAGGCTTCATAGTCAGCGATTATTGCGATTTCTGCGGTGAACATACCAGTATCCAAAAAGGTCTTATTAATAGCAATATCATTTGGATTGAGGATTTGCTTTGGATAGGTCGTTGGTGATAAGCTATAGTCATTCTGATAGCCACGGGCTTGCTCATTTCCACCACTACTTTGAATAGCACTAACATGAATTGAGTTGGATTTTTCAAATTGTTGATTTTCTAGAACAATCCTTTTGCCAGTAGCTGTTTGAATGAAACCGGATAGATAATTTCTAGCCACGGTTAATCTCACCTGACTGCCAGGATCATCTTTAATCGTTCCTCTGTAAGTGGATGCCAGGGGATTCTCAAACTCGTACTGCCTATCATCCCTAATTTCAACAATCTTAGCACTTTCTTGTACCAGATTGAAGCGTTCAAGCTGTATATCATAGATGTCATTTGGTCCTAAATCAATTTCCAACTTTACCGATTCTTCAGCTTTAGCATCCAACAACACTTGAACATCACCTGTAATTGATAGTGAGATGCCCTTATCCCCTTTATAAATCAACGATTTTTGTACTTCGACACCCGTGATTTTTGCCGTTTGAGTTGCAGCTGGTATGCCCTTGACTACCAGAACACACAAGAAAAGTAAAAACCATCTCCGGCTAAGAGGACAGAGAAATTTCTCTAAGCCAATATTCATAATCTGTTCAACTTAAATGCCTTATTTCCCCTCAGGGAGATCGGATTGGGCGTTACCCTTGTGGAACGGTTGCAGTCTGAAATTAAATGAATAGTCCTGTGCATGGAGTGTATAGGCATCGTGAGGTCTCGCACCCCAGCTATTATCTCCACCGACACCCATTTGCTTAAGATCAATATTCCAGGTTACAATATTACCAGGTTTTACATAAGTGCGACCATGACGTTGGGCTTTACTCACAAAGTCAAGTCGATCATAGTCATATTGGTGCACTGCTGTACTCAATAAGGGTTCCCCAGAGGCCATCATACCATTGCCCGTGTCATCACGGACTGCCATCCATCGCACATCAGTTTTATTACCAGTTTCCTGTGGTCTCACGTAAGGAAAATATTGGTCCCAGATGGATCCTGAATATCGACCGATGGCAGCACTTGTTTTGCGGTCCCAATAGCTTTCATGTGGTCCCCGTCCAAACCATTCTACCTTATTCAGCGAGCCTGGAAGTTTGAAAGTCATACCGTACCTGGGTATCTCGGGTAAGCCCTTCGCTTCAACCGTTAAATCCATAGAAATATCGGTCATTCCTTGACCATTGATGATGTATTCCAGCACCAGGCCAATACTGTCAATCGTATTGTCAAAAGTGGCAACAATTCTTGCGTGGGAAGCATCAATTTTCTCTGACTTCAAATCTACCAGACGTAAACGCTCAGGCATATCTTTCCATACCCCACAACGATTCTGCATAGCATTACCGATATCATTATCATTGGGAGCTCGCCAGAACTGGGGACTTAGCGATGATTCAAGATATTCTTTTTGATTGTGCTTATATGATTCAATAAGTCCACTTTGCTCAGAAACTGAGACTTCAAAACCTTGACCCGCAACCAATAGCATGCCATCCTGCTTTACAATATCAAGAGTTGGCAAGGGTTTTTCAGCCTTATCTGTTGTGGCAGCCTGGATTAAAAATTGATCCCAGGCAATGACATGCCCTGCTGGCATCAGGTCTTTAGCCTGCTTCATTTTAGAAATAATTTTAAGGTGATATTCACGGGATATATCATATTCGTAACCATGTTGATCCATCTTGACCTGCATGGAGCTACCAGCTTTGATTTCGGGTAATTCAAGGAAGCCTTTTGAAACAATGACACCGTCTTCCGTTACTTCCCAGCCATGAGTCAGGTTGGAAAGGTCAAGAAAGTCATATCTATTCAACACCACAATTGTGTTATTGCTAGCGTTATAATTGCTGAATTTCAAAGGTTGATAAACTTTTTTTACCTCATGAATATGTGGGTTGAGCGAACGATCCGCCGCTACCAGGCCATTGGCACAAAAATTTGAGTCATTCTCTGCATACTCATCTCCAAAATCGCCACCATAGGCCCAATACCATTCCCCTTCTGCTGTTTCCTTATAAATAGTCTGATCAACCCAATCCCAAATAAATCCACCCTGAAGATGTTTGTACTCATCAATGGTATCCCAATAATCCTGGAGATTTCCTACACTATTTCCCATTGCATGGGCGTATTCACAAAGGATCAGAGGTCTTTCCTGTTCGGTGGAAGCATATTTTGAAATGAATTCAAGGTTCTTATACATTGGGCATACAATATCAGTATGCGCCTCATACCAGGCAGGTTGGTACTGTACTGGTCTGGAGGGATCTCTCTGTTTGATCCATTCATAAAGCTTTACAAAATTTTCTCCATCACCTGCCTCATTACCCATTGACCAGATGATTATTGATGGATGATTTTTATCTCTTTCCACCATCCTTTGACCTCGATCGAGCCATGCACCCAACCATTTCGGATCATTTGCAATAAGACCATAACCTTCATCATGATATCCCATACCATGTGATTCAATATTGGCTTCATCTACTACGTAAAGACCATATTCATCACATAGCTCATACCAACGCAGATGATTGGGGTAGTGGCTGGTCCGCACCGCATTGATGTTATGCAGTTTCATCAGGCGAATGTCCTGAACCATGGATTCTTCGGAAATATATTTACCGGTGTGAGGATCATGCTCATGTCGATTAACACCACGGATGGTGATGGGAATCCCATTTACCAGGAGCTGCCCGCCTGCGATGGTCACATTTCTAAATCCGATTTTCTGGCTAATCACTTCAACGGGTTTATTCTGAGCATCCAATAGGGTGAGGATAAGGCTATACAGCTCTGGGGTTTCGGCAGTCCAGGCTCGTACTTCTGGAATCTCATAACTATATGTTAATGTTGTTTGTGAGGAAGCATCAACATCCACAACCTGTTCATTTTTATATACTTCTTCTCCACCAATAGCCTCAAGGATCTGGCATTGGAGCTTGTAGGCTTTAGTCTTCATTTTTTGAGTGTTTTTAATATCGACGTCAACTCCAAACAGACCATTTTTATAGTTCTCGCCTAAATCAGCTCGGACGAAGAAATCACTGATCCGAGTTTTCGGTGACGCATAGATGTAGGCATCTCGCTCAATACCACTGATCCGCCACATATCCTGACCTTCGAGATAGCTGGCATCACTAAACCGGTAGACTTCCAGTGACACACTATTTTTACCCGGTTTAATAAAATCAGATATCTCAAATTCAGCAGGTGTTTTCGATCCCTGTCCATAGCCAACAAATTTCCCATTAATCCATAGATAATAGGCAGACCTGATGCTGCCAAAGTGGATAAATATATCTCGTCCATCCCAGTTTTTGTCGATGGTGAAATTACGGCGATATGAACCCACCGCATTATAATCGTGGGGAACGTTTGGTGGATCAGGCGTGAAGGGATATTCTTCATCCAGATAGATTGGGGTACCGTAGCCCTGCATCTCCCAATTAGTTGGAACTTTGATTTTATCCCAGTGACCCACATAACGGAACTTCTTGTAAAAATTCTTGGGCCGTTCACCTGGGGTTGCTGCATAATTAAAATACCACTCCCCATTTAAGTCGAAAACAAATTGGCTGTTATTGCGAATATCAGCAACTGCGAAAGCTTCATTCTCATAAGGAAATTTTACTGCGTGAGGTGCAACCCTGTTGATATTGATGATTTCAGGGTTCTCCCAATAGGTTTTGGAATCCATATCAGCTGGTGATGCCTGTAGCAAACCTGCAAATGCAATACTCATAATAGTTAGACCTGTATGTTTCAATATTATCTTCATTATTGCTCCTGCTTCAAATTCTGATTTCAACTTGATTACGCGTAAGATCTGCATACGCTTCCCGTTTTCGGATCAGTAAAGGTGGACCATCATTAATTAAAATTTCTGGTGGTCTGGGACGTGCATTGTACTGGGAAGACATACTGAAACCGTAAGCCCCAGTGTCCTTGATGGCTAGAATATCTCCCTCACGTAACTCAGAAATCCGGTATTGCTTGGCGAAATCATCTGCTTCACATAGATTTCCTACAATATTGTACTCCTGGTATGCTCCATCAGGATTAGAAACATTCTCGATCTCATGGGAAGAACCATATAGCATGGGTCGGATGAGATGGTTAAAGCCTGAATCGACTCCAGCAAAAGTGACTTCCTTATTTTGCTTAAGTACCTTCACTCGAACATAAAGAGTTCCGGCTTCACTCACCAGGTAGCGTCCAGGTTCAAATCGAAGATGAATTACTCGGTTGGTCTCCTGCTCAAACTCAAGCAATAGTTGACCGAGTTGCTGACCCACCTTGCTAATATTAGTTGCTTCAATTTTTCTTTGTTTAGGATTCAATCCACCACCAAAATCGAGAAATTCAAGCTCAGGAAGTTTTTTGGCGGCCTCTAGCATCAATTCAGCACTCTTCTGGAGAATATCATCTCGCATGATGACATGGCTGGAATGAATGTGCAGACCCTCGACCTTGATTTCATAATTAGAAACGATTTCCAAAATCTTATTAAACTGAGCATATGGAATGCCAAATTTGGATTGCTCGTACCATCCCATTGAGCTTTCCTTGTCATTCTCAAGAGCTATATGTGGATTAAAGCGAATACAACAAGGTACAGAGGCACCATATCGTATTCCAAATTTTTCAAGATTGGATAAATTCTCGATATTTATACCAACCCCAATCTCGACCGCCTTTTCCAACTCAGAAAAATCAACCAGGTTGGGGGTAAATATGATCTGATTTGGCTCAAATCCGGCTTGTAAAGCCATTTGAATCTCAAAAAGGGAGACAGTGTCAACCCCAGTGCCTAAATCACGCATGACCTTCAATATTTTCAGGTTCGAAAGTGCCTTCATTGCGTAAAATAGTCGAGTTTTGCCCTGAGGAAGCGCTTCGCATAAATCTTTATGTCGTGCTCTAATGAAATCAGCATCATAGATATAACAAGGAGTACCAACTTCTTCAATAATTTGGCAAATATCCATTTTTAACCCCGAATCACTCCTACAATTGCCATTGCATCATGAGCAGGTGAGCTGCTGACCAGGAAAAATGATTTACTTTCATTCCTTTGCCAGTAAGTGGATTGTAATTCTCACGGATTGGACCCGTAGCATTCAGCAGGCCCTCTGCATGTTCGATAATCTGCCTTGAAAAAGCATCTGCATCATCTGTATATCCATATCGTCTTAAAGCAGAGACAGCGAAAAATGCCTGATCCAGCCACACCGGGCCTCTCCAATATCCCGTCATAAATGCAGGATGGTCTTTTGCTATAGTTGGAAATGGTATGTAGGTGGCAAATTTTTCAGGGTCAATCATATGTTCTCTGACTGCAGCAGCCTGTTCCGGAGTGGCTAGCCCGACCCAGAGAGGTATCCAACCTTGTGGTCCAATGACTTTAATATGTGACCTATCATCAAGTTTTACGTCATAGAAGAATCCAGATTCGGTGTCGTACATCAAATCTCTAATCTGCTTTGCCAGCTGTTCCGCTTGTGTTTTGTAATCTTTGGCTTCTTGGGGACGATCCAAGGCTTCTGCCAAATCTGCTAGACATAATTTCTCAAACCACAAATAGGCATTCAGATCTACCGATTCCTGGTCCATTGACCATGCAAATTCACTATTTCTTACCATGGCGGTGGAATCATAATGGAGTCCATCATCAACACCACTTTCCCACTTTGCTGCCTCAACTGTGCCATCTGTACTACCATATTCGCACAATCCATTTTGATCATGATCACGATTTTTATACCACCATTCATGGTATTTAACCAACTTGGGATAAATCTTTTCTACAAAATTCAAGTTATCACTTATCTCGTATAACTCCTTCACTGACCATGCTGCAAGCGGAGGCTTGGTATTGCGCCAATTGTCCTCTGTACTATCAGCATACACACAATCTGCAATCATTCCATACGTATCCTGGTGATCGAACATGGTCAGGATCTGCTCTTCCGCAAGTTTGGGATCAAATCTGGCTATGGCTACGGCATGTTTCCATGAATCCCAGCCCCAAAAGCCATTAAAATACCAAACTGAGGCTGACGGGAAGAGCCCGCCATGATCCAGAGATCCTCTGGCCGATCTCCAATTGGTAATCAATGTTTCCAATGATTTTACTGCCACACGCTGATATGATGGGTCATCAAGTAATATCGATTCAGGTGCCAGGATTGAATTTACGTAATGATTCCATCTAGCTTTATTCTCTTCCATGGATTTAACCGAATTGAGTAAAACAACCTGAGCGTCAGCTGAAATCTGGTCCAGTACCTCGACCTGGTTCCCTTCAGAAAGGCTTATGACTATTGGAAATTCAGCTTCCTCACCGGGATTGACCAATATTGTGTTGGAATAGGTGATTTCGTACCCTCTTCCCTCTGCGTTCAATTTGATGTCACTAGGTCTACCTGCGGGAATGTGAATACCCAATAGATCATCTGATCTTTTGAGTAAGCCGAAAACGGAGGATTTCGCCTTAAAGAATGACATGTCTTCCAACCAGGAGTCACCCTTCCATTTAAGTGAGATATGAATTGGTTCAGACGAAACATTTTTAATTGTTGAAACGATGATGGCCAGCTGATGACTATCAAACCATAAGGATTGGTTTAACTCAATTTTTGGTGAGACCAATGAAGTTTGAATTCGTCCTGGTAGGTAGTAGTTCGTTCTCTCCGCACCACCAAGCAAATCTTGAGATTCATCCTCTTCGACCTCCATCACTTCAAGAGCTGCATATGCCTTACCAACCCATTCACCTTGAGACATGAGCATCGGTCCAACGAAACCACTCAATTCTGGGGAGTAATTGCTGTCAGGGAGTGCAAAACCAAACCAGGCACCCTGATCTGCAAAAAAGAAGGTATCAAAATCATTAATATGCCGTGGTGAACCCACAATATCCAATATATCTGGAAATTCAATTCTTGTTCTCTCGGCCTCTATCTCTTTTTGTACGGGGGTACACTCTTGGATGGACAGAGTAATCAGTATAACCAATAATACCAGTGGAACCGCTCTTGTCAGGGTCCCATTATTTGCGCCTAAAAACATACTCTCCACCTTCTTTTCACGTTGGATATAACAGGCGATGATTGAAGATTATTAAAGCAACTGGCTCTAAGTCCACTTCAATTTATTTGGCTAGAAACTAGCTGATATGGATATCCTATTAACAGGTGAAAAATCCCCAGCTTGGCTCAAAGCATAGCTAATATGTGTGCCGATGCTACCAAGTGACACATTCACCCCCGCACCGAGGGAGAGACCTTCCGAATCATAATTGAACTTATAACCAGATCTCAGAAAGAACATGTTGTTCAACCCATACTCTAGCCCCAGGTGTACCCGCTCGGTATAATCCCGCGGATGAACCGCATCAAGAGCAAGCAGCAAGGTCTGGTTTTTAGATATCCCAAAAACTTCAAACACATCTGCAGCCATTCCAATAGTGAACGTTATGGGCAACTCAAAACTGTATTGCTCATAAATCATCTCCTGGCTGAAATTCCGAATACTCATACCGAATCGAAAGCTACTCTCATTAGGATAAAAAATCGTCCCAAAATCCCATACCAAACCACTTGTTGTATTAGATTTTGTTTCACCTTCAACTTCATTTTCGCCTAATTTTTGGCTGGCATATCGCATGTGACCACCAAGAGAAAACTTGTCTGTTAGCTTCTTGGCATAAGCCATTCCGATTGCACTAGCAGCAACATCGACATTCCCTGTCTCTATAAATCCAAATTCATTATCTGCTACCTGTGTACCGATAATATCGCCATAGTCGGCTGTTTGGTAAGAAAATCCAAAGGTACCAATACTTCCAAATCGCTTTGACACTCCCACAGTGATGTAGGTGATATCGGCAAGCCATTGTGTCTGATTAGTAAACACATCCGTATCTCTGCTTTGCAAGGCTATCCCAGCAGGATTGTAGAACAAATTCTCCGCCCCAATCCCAGAGAGAGTCACAGCTCCCCCCATAGCAGCACCTCTTGCATTTGCATCGATCTTCAAGAATTGATATCCAGTTTGACCAACCTTCTTCAACTCAGCTTGAACAGGCAGTACAGAAATCGCGAAGACTACTCCAAAGAGCAGGATTCTTATATTCAATCTATTCATCATCATCTCCATAACTAGACCACCCTTACCTTACGATCACAAATTTGACCATTGCGGATTCTCCCGTGGCATCGTCCGTGACACGAGCTATATAGATTCCGCTGGCAAGGCGTTGTCCACTCTCTGTAACTGTGTGAAGATTAGCCACATTGCCACCCCAATGTTCAGCACCAGATTCATCCACATGCTCGAGTGTCTTTACCAGATCTCCACTCTCAGTATAAATCTTAATTGTTGCCAGTGCTGGCAATCCCTTGAATACGATCTTTTCCTCTTCACCAGGCCAATTATTTCCTGAAAGATTTAACGGATTTGGCACAACTCGGATCGCCGAAAGTGTCTCACCTGGTGCCTCAGTGCGGTAAACAGCTGCAGTGGTACGGTTGATGTTCCATCCAGATTCCAAGCTGCGAACACCACCATATGGGCTTGGGTTATTACTCAAACCATCATCATATGCAGTGACATAATAATAGTATCCTACACCTGGTACTGCAGTAGTGTCCTGAAATTGATGGACAATTGGAATCCCAGTATTGCCACCACAGCTAAATGTCTCGACAAAGCTTGTATCAGGATGGCTACGATAAACTCGATAACCGGAGAAATCTGCATCGAGTTCGCTCTCACTACCCCAATTGACTTCAATAAAATCGGGTCGACCAATAACTTCTACACTTGGGGGACGCGGTGGTACAGGAAGATCATAGTCGTTTTGCACACCCACCTGTGCAGCGAATGCATTTTTGAAGAGTGAATCCTTTCCAGTAGAAACCCAACTGTCTTTAGCCCAATCATTGGTATCGTCGTATAAATCGGGATTGTCCTGAAATGGAGGTGGTAAAATGTCCAAACCTTCCCAGGTTGCGATACCCTCTGCCCAGTCTTCTCCAACACTTTGTCCCAGCTCAGGACTTATAGTTCCCACAACCAGGGCAAATACGACCCTAATAGACTCGCCAGGTGCCAGAGTATAGGGACCCATTGAAGCGTGGGTAACCGCTCGCCATAGCCACCAGGGAAACTCATCAGGGAATTTAAATCCTTGTTCGTCCATCCGCTGGCTGTGCTTGCTACCGGCATATACGTTGTCAGTCTGATATGGAAGGTTATATGGCGTATTTCCAAATCCATTTTCCATAACATCGTAAACTTTGGCAATGTCGCTTGGACTATAGTTTGCTGCTTCAAATTTTAAATATTTGAGTTCCGCTGTATTTACACCTGATATGGCTGGTTGTGACCAATTATCAGTTTCGTCTGAGGGTGAAGTATCTACATGTAGAATTGCTTCACCAATATGGAAGGCTGAACTTAGAAAATCACTACCAGCGTCTGGACCACCATAATCATCATAATCACTCTTGGAACCTCTGGCAGGATAGGCATACATCATACGGAGAGAGTCACCTAACCTTTCTCCATAGGTTGAATACCAGGGTTCACCCCTGCCCGGAGCGTAAAAATTATTCATCCGCATGAAGTACAAATCTTCCAGCGTCTGATTGGGAAGTTCGATTTCTTCATCCATATCAACATTGCCTGTGTTGGTAAATGTCCAATCGTAGATAATAAAATCATCGTAATCAGGACTACTCCAAACAAACGCACGCTGATCCAGGGTTAAACCTATAATTGTGTTCACCTTGCTCTCAAACATCATATCTGCGGTGCCAGGTATATAATCTGGATCAACAAAATCTCCAGATAATGGGAATGCATCGCTTAGTATTTCACCATTAACCTTCACTTTGGGTGGTTCATGTCTCAAATAGCGACGCAGTGTTAAACCGTCCTCATCCTCTATGGGAAACGTGTTATTGATCTCATTGGCACCAGCCGTTGCCGGTCCTACAACACGGTGGTTCCACAAGTTTCCATTTTCATCTGTCCAGTTCTCTACACCTAGATGCCACCCAGCGTTGTAAATCAGAGGCACCCAATAGTCATCGTAGTAATAATATGCAGAACGACTACCAGCGAGTTGATCCTGATCGGTATTATCAACCACCTTCACTTCGATGTTTCCAATGCGGGCCCACTTGAAGGTCCCTGCCTGTAAACTGAACATACTCAAACAAAGTAGTAGGACGATATTTAGTAGATGTCTATTTGCTGATCTATTCTTCATTGTCCATACTCCCTTAAAAATTAACTCGAAGACCAAAGGTGAACCTTCTTGGATTCAGATCCAGGAGAAACGCCCGATTCGGCATATTGATGTGTTCTTTATCTGTATCCCCGACACGATCATCCCCATCTTCAAATCCTGCATCTTGGTATACTTGACCCTCGTACATGGGAAGATGTAAACTGTACATGTAATCTCGAAAATCGTCCCCTCCATCGAAAGCAGCCATGCTCATATACTGTAGTCCAAGGAAGTTTTGGACATCCAGAAATGCGTTGATCCTGGAAGAAGAAAGGGGGAAATCTTTCGAAAGACGTAAATCAGCACCTAATCTGTCCTTCCACTGGACATTAGAAGAAAGCTTAAATGTTTCAAGCGGATCCCATGTCATGTAGTCTCCTGCTTTCCATTTGAAGAGAACAGACATTTGTAAATCTTTGAAGATCCGATGACCAAAAAGCTTTGGACCGAAATGGTCTGGAGTGTGGAAATTCATATTTGACCGAGCAACCGGGCGTGCTAGAGGTTTTTCCTGCAATGGATTCTGCGCACTATATCTGGCATCTGACCTGGGGTCTTCATAGTAAGCCTGACGACCAAAATATCCTGAGGAGCGAACAACATAGTCAAAATTAAGCCAACCCGTTATCCAATCTCCTGATCGCTTTTCAAAGCGCATTTCGAAACCGCGGATATCTTCGTAATTCGCGTTTTCCACAGTCTGGTAGTTCACACTTCCGTCTATACTGACGTAACGCACATAACCACTCTGGTTTGCCACATCCTTGTAATAGCCTGAAGCGTGCAGGAGGATCATGTTGTTAAGAGCATATTCCACTCCCAGTTCATAGGCTGTTGTTCTGGGAATATCCATAGAGGGATTCCCGATAAAAGTAATTCCCTCATAAAATGTACCGTATCCGATTTCGTACATATCAAGACTACTGGGCATGGAATAGAAGTGCCCGTAATTAAAGAATAGCTTTGCCTTCTCAGAAACAGGATGACTTATCCCAAGACGGGGTGAAAGTTTGATTTTTCCTTTGGCAGGTTCAGTTGGTACTACGTCCTCAAAGTCATATTTCTTGGACGAAGAAAAATTAGCATTGTAACGATCAACCGTGTACCAATCCTTGTTGGGCTCATTCAAATCAACCCTCAGACCGATATTTGCAATTAGCCCTTCGATCTCGATCTTGTCCTGTACATAGGCCCCAACTCTTAGGGGAGAACTCAGCGACTGTGCTCGCCAGTTATTCGGAGGCGCATAATTATAGCTGGTTGAGTAATCACTATTCAGATCGTCATAGTTCAGCTCGAAGCCACTCTTGAGCTCGTGTCGCTTATTCAACTGACTCGTTAGATCGAATTTTACATTTAGGTTACTCGTTGAGGTATGATCCCTTGCTACACCACCCAGAGAGGCAAATACCATGTTATCACCGCTTGGAGTATACCGGTCGTCAACAATAAATCCGTAGGGAGCTTCTGTTACACCCTGGGAACCGAAATAGCGAATGATTGTTGTATCCCTCATATCCTGGGGTCCCAAAGCTCTATTATTTATACTGGTGTTAGAAATCCTTAGACTATAAAAAGTTTTCTGATTCACGACATAATCCAAGCTAAATCCCAGCATACTTCGGTAGATATCGAAAGGACTCAGCGCTTCTGGCCAGTAGAGGGAGGCACCACCACCATTGGCATAGGCATCACTGTTGGCCAGATAGTGGTTAAAAATGTCGGTTGCTGAGTTCAGATAATAGTTGAATCCAGCACCTTCGGGATCCTGTGTGACTGTGTTGATCTCGCCATAAAGAGCTTCCAGTTTCATTTTCATCTTTGCCATCGGTCTAAAGACGAGTTTAAGCTGGCTATTTGCTTCTTTGTAGTAATCCCGGCTAGTGGGCAGGGCAAACATTTCAAGACGGCTATGGTGACTGAAAAAGAAATTCACATCCCAGAGACGTTTTGTTAGTAATGGAATGGGGCCACTAAAAGAGATGTCAATATTGTAGTCAGGCAAGTGACCATATTGACCTTCCTGTTGTCCCAACTCCTCAGACCCCTCAACTCTGTGATACCACAGAAATAGGTCTCGGGCTTCCCGAGGGTTCATATCATTGTTTGGATCTGAATCACTGATCGTTCTATTGGAGATGGCGTTCCATCCCTCAAAATATGGATAACTGGCCTGTTGCTCCTCGGTCCAACCTCCATCTTTTGTCCCTGTCCACATCACCAGCGGGTCTAAAAAAGGTTTTAGGTAATAGTTATCTGGACTGAATAAACTGTTGCCCCCGTGCTTAAGTCCTGCGGGATTAATCTGAAAATCGATTGAGCCGCTGTAAGTATCTGGAGAACCGTCCTTGGTGACCACATTTATTAAACCTGATCGAATGTTCCCATATTCTGCATTGAAGCCACCTTTGATAACATTGATCTGATCGACGGCAGACAGATTCACCATCATGATGGGCTCATTGCTCCGGTTGTCAATGACTGACAAGCCATCTACCATCAAAGCAGTTTGGTCGAATCCTCCACCTCGCAGACGGTTTTCATCAAAACCAGCTTCCAGGTCAAGATAATCCTTAACATCCCTGACTATCGGTACAGAAATCATATCTTCACCTGAAACACTGAGTTCACTTGCAGAACGGTCCATGACGATGACTTTTCGATCAGCAACCACAATGACCTCACCACCCTCCAAAACTTTCGTAGTTAACGAAAAATCGGATCGTACGGTATGATCAATGATTACATAGACACCAGTTATTGTGACGGATTGATAACCAATCATGGAAGCAGTGATATCAAATTCTCCAGGAGCTACATTTGTGATGTAGTAATCACCCTCTAGATCAGTTTGTGCACCCAAAATCGTACCGTCGACAACGATATTGACACCGGGTAATCCTTCTCCATTTTCGGCGTCAATTACACGCCCAGCAATTTTGCCAGTGACACCAGCTATTAGCGGGCTCTGCATGCTGATAATCAGCATCCAAATCATCATAATTTTCGACATATTTTGCATTGTTATACGACGATTTTGATTTTTCATTAGTCATACCTTTCTCAGGATGATTCAGATAATGACATAGCTACCGTCACCATGTAGACACGGTTGAATCCAAACTAAATTATTGAAATCAGGGCTCCCTAATTGGAAGCCCTGATTATAACGAGATGGAACCTTTACCACATATATCGTGGTGTGGCAGATTCCCCATAACCATCACCAAGGTACAGTGACCAGACCTGATTACCCTGATTGCCCTGCGTGATATAAAGAACATCACCATGGAATGTTAATTTATTCGGGTTTTCGGTGGGAAGCTCGAATAGCTCCTCTACATCCCCTGAAGGGGTTATGCGAGTCAGCATCGTTTTTCCCCAACCAACAGCGAGATAGACATTGCCAAAGCTGTCGACTGCAAGACCACTTGGTGAGAATTCCTCGGTTTTGAGGATAGTTTCAATATCGCCAGTGGCTATTGTGTCGTTGCTAGTAGCAGCTGGAAGTGGTGCTCGATAGAGACCATTACTTCCGGAATCACTCCTCGTATACCAATAAACATAATCACCATTCAAGCGAGTTGGAGCTCCCCATCCTTGATTGGAAAGGATTTGAAGGACACTGCCATCAGAATTACGACGCCAGAACCCACCATCTGCCGTTCCGACATAAAGGTTCCCATCAGCGTCAAAGTCGAGGCAGAAGGGGTTGTCTATATCTGTATCAGGAATGTATTGCACGCCATCACCCTCTGTGTCTAAGGAAATTCTTTCGACACCAAATGTGCCCCATACAACCGCTGCGTACAGGTAGCCTTCGGGTCCAACGATCATCTCGCCTTCACCCCAGGTGGTTTGTCCCCAATATCTCTGATTACCGTTTGGACCGAGCACATAGATATGACCTGGATCCTGACCTCGCACGTAAAGTTTACCATCTCCATCAAAGGCGATTCCACCCTTGGTTTTAGGTAAACCTGGAATCGAATCAACATTAAAAATTGGCTTCACAGTCATTTCTAAACTATCACTAACCAAATCCAATGCAAGGTTACGAACAGAAACATACGCATCAATAGTCTCGCCAGATAAACTCAGGGTCGGTACTGCAATTGTCAGAGTTGTCTCTGTACCTGAACTTGGAGTAACAGATTCAGTTACTGTCGTAGTTTTGCCAGCGAGTTCCACTAAATTCATATTTAATACAGGATTGAAATTTGAGCCTGTGATTGTAACAGGTTCACCTGAATATGCATTTGTGGTTGACAGGCTTGTTACCACTGGTGGTTCGAGTACTTCCTCTGGATCATCCTCTTCGCAATAAGTGAAGAGAAAGACGACAGGGATAAGGACCAAAACAAATAGTTGCTTCATTCTCATTTTACCTCTCCTTCTGTTGGTATTATTCTAGACAATAGTTTTCCTAATTGATCATCAAGTATTTCAAACCTGTGTTGATTTCACAAATTTGGTCATGCAATCGTTTGCATTAATTATAATTCGTGCATTATTGCTTGTCAATAATTTTATGCAATCGTTTGCGTAAATGCTAATACACAAATATATAGTAGTCAATATTTAATTGACTACTAGCAACTACCCCAAATAATAGCGTACTAAAGGAGCTTCTTAAGGTACTGTTATATAGTAGTTTCTCTGATTTTTCTGATGCTATGCGAGAGACTCTCTTCCCTATCAAGTATATCCACTACCCTGCTCATGAGCTCGCGTACTCGCTGTTCTTGTCTCTGTGAGGGAGTTTGCGATAACCTCTCTAAATGCCAGCTTAACATTCCGTGAGCAGTCCACGCGATATAAATGGGCAAGGCTTCCCACTCTTCTCGAGTCAATTTCCTGTGCATCAGATATCCATTAAGAATTGACTCTAAGAAAGAATAGGAAAGCTCATTGTTGGGAAAGCAAAACCCATTGATGGCCATTGATAGATCGAATAACAATTCGTCCCAACAAGCCTCTTCAAAATCGATGATAGCCCTCAGGTTTTCGCCATCGAAAATCGTGTTGTCTGGAAAGACATCTGCATGGATTAATCCTTTGGGAACTCCAATATCGACACGAGTCTTAAAGAATTCTGTTTGATTCTTGAAATATTTAAAAATATCTGGCAAAGGATTCGCTGCATCATCTAGTGCGTCAGCAAGCAGAATACATCCATCTATATTAATCGCATTGGCTCGTTTGAGATCTTCAGAAGGCTTGAAGATACTAAGTTTACCTAAGGCTTCGCCAATTGAGTGAGCCGGAGCGATACCAAGATCAGGATGTTGACCTTGTATGAAATCATAGAGGACTACAAATCCAACAGGTAATTTTGTAATATATTTCCCATTGTCTCTTGCAATTGGATAGGCTGTGGGAAAGTTTATACCTTTCAACCCATGTAATAGATCCAACTCAAGACTTAGGTCCTGATAATTCTTTTCAAGGACCCATCGTAGGAGTATGACACCTGAACCCGTCGTTACCCTATAGTTTCGGTTCGCATATCCAGGTGATAACTCTTCATAATTCTGAAGACCACCCAACTCATAGTTCTCTAATATTTGCTTTACTTGTGATTTATTCATATGCCCAATCTAAAACTATAAATTAGTTATTGCCGTAACTTAGTTGGAGGAGATCAGTCAAAAAACTCAATTCAATTAGCAGTGAAACAAATAGCATTACTAATTTGAGTGTTGATTTAAAGACGATACAGAATTCACAAATTATTTGCTCTTCCTTGCACATATATTGCACACGCCAGAACCCTCACACCTGTATTGGACTGATTATCAGCTACTTACAGAAACAGAAAAGGGGACTGAAAATCCCCGTGTCGGCGGTTCAATTCCGTCCCTGGCCACCGCATAAATCCCTTGTAATTCTTAGACTTACGAGGGTTTTTTGTTTTTAGGACACTTTCAAATTTTCTAGCGAGTAATGGACAATAGT
>JABIFG010000205.1 GCA_018650795.1 Fidelibacterota bacterium | reverse complement strand
TGTGAAGTATCCTAAATCAGCCAAAGACTTAAAAAGGCTGAAAAAGAAAAAAGCTCTGCGCGCCCAATTAGAGGGAACGGCAGAGGTACCACGTTTGGTTGTATTCCGCAGCAATCGACATGTCTATGCTCAAGTGGTTAACGATCACGAACATCGCGTTCTCTTTGGTAGCGCAGATCTTCATGAAGCTGTGGCCAGTCAATTGAAAAAAGACAGCACCAAGACTGATGCTAGTGTCGCTCTCGGAAAAACAATCGCTGAAATGGCCAAGACTAAAGGTATCAAGAAGGTCGTCTTCGACCGGAATGGATTTAAATATCATGGCCGTGTCAAAGCATTGGCCGAATCGGTTCGTGCCGAAGGATTGGAGTGTTAATGAAACGATCAATTAATCCCAGCGAAATCGAATTCAAGGAAGAGAAAGTCGTCAAGATCAACCGTGTTGCAAAGGTTGTGAAGGGTGGACGTCGATTTAGCTTCAATGCCATTGTCGTGGTTGGTGATGGAAATGGTCATGTCGGTGTTGGTTTGGGAAAAGCCAACGAAGTAATGAACTCTGTTAATAAGGGAAAAGAAAACGCCAAAAAGAGCGTGGTTCATATCCCTATCGTTAATGGAACCCTTCCACATGCAATCATCGGAAAATATGGTGCAGGTCGTGTCATGTTGAAACCAGCCTCTCCAGGAACTGGAATTATTGCCGGTGGTGCCATTCGTGCCATTATGGAGCAGGTGGGAATCACTGATGTTCTGGCTAAAATTTTAGGAACACGTAACCCACATAACGTCATTAAGGCGACCATGAATGGGCTAGAAAGTCTTGAAGACGCAACTGAGATTGCCCGCAGACGTGGAATTTCCATTCAGGAGTTATTTAACTAAAATGAATGCTAAGAAAAAAGTCGAGCAGATCAAAGTCACCCAGATCAAAGGGTTGATTGGTCAAAAAGAAAAATTGAAGAGAACTGTTGAAGCGCTTGGTTTAAAGCGTATTGACCACAGTGTTATACACGAAGATAATGATGTCATCCGTGGCATGGTTTTCAAAGTGAAGCACCTGGTGAATGTGGAGAAAGTTTAAATGAAATTAGGTGATCTAAAACCAGCAGCCGGTTCTACGAAGAGAAGAAAACGTATCGGTCGTGGCAACGCCTCAGGGTGGGGTCGCAACGCCGGTCGCGGCGAAAAAGGTTATGGCTCCAGAACAGGTTCTAAAAGTGCCGGTTTATTTGAGGGTGGCCAGATGCCTTTGCATAGAAGACTTCCTAAAAGAGGTTTTACAAATCATTTCCGTAAAGAATACGAAATCCTCAATCTTCGTGATCTTGGTCGCGTTGAAGCAGAGGTTATCGATGCAGCAGCACTCCTGGAAGCAGGACTTATCAATAAAGTTGATAGTCTGATCAAAGTTTTAGGTGATGGTGAAATTGATCGCGCAGTGGAAATCACTGTTGATGCTTTCAGCAAATCTGCTGAAGAGAAGATCACAGCTGCTGGGGGAAAGGTAACTCGTAGATGATTGAAAAAATCAAAACAGTTTTCCGGATTCCCGAATTAAGACAGCGTATTCTCTTTACTCTGGGCATTATTGCCGTGTTTCGTCTCGGCAGTCATGTCCCTCTTCCAGGTGTTGATGTAGAAGTCCTTGGTGCTGCTATAGACAATTTGCAGCAGGGTATGCAAGGGTTTCTAGGGCTATTTGATCTTTTTGCAGGTGGTAACTTTAAAAAGGCTACCGTTTTTGCTATTGGTATCATGCCATACATCTCAGCCTCCATTATCCTTCAACTGTTAGGTTCTGTGATTCCTTATTTTCAGAAACTGCAGAAAGAAGGTGAGGAAGGTCGTAAGAAAATTACACAGCTCACACGCTATGCAACCGTGCTTATCGCAACGATGCAGGCCTGGGGTATTGGTATTTTCCTGAGCTCCATGGAAGCTTCCGTTGGTGGAGGAACTGCTAAAGTTGTTCCCGATGGTGGTGTAGGATTCATGGCTCTAACAGTAATCACACTGGTTACAGGCACTGTCTTTCTGATGTGGCTGGGAGAGCAGATTACTGAACGTGGAATTGGTAACGGTATTTCTCTGATCATTATGATTGGTATCCTTGTAAGATTACCCCAGGTCATCTTTAAAGAGATCCACTATGTACAGAATGATGTGCACACCATTTTTACTGAGATCTTGCTGATGGGAATTTTAGTCGCTGTGGTTGCAGGAGTTATTTTGCTAACACAGGGCACCAGAAAAATTCCGGTGCAATATGCTAAACGCGTGGTGGGTCGTAAGGTCTATGGTGGCCAGTCCACTCATATTCCACTCAGAATTAATACGGCTGGTGTTATGCCGATTATTTTTGCCCAGGCTATCCTAATGCTGCCTGGTATGGTTGGGACCTATTTCTCAGAGAGCCCCTGGGTTGGTACTATGTTGAGACTTTTTGACTATAATCACCCAGTCTATCTCACTATTTTTGGTCTATTTATCGTATTTTTTACATATTTTTATACTGCTATTGCATTCAACCCGATTGAAGTAGCAGACAACATGAAAAAACAGGGTGGTTTTATTCCAGGCATTAGACCTGGGAAAAGAACTGCTGAATACATAGATAATATTCTGACGAGAGTCACTTTGCCTGGTGCTATTGCCCTGGCTTTGATCGCTGTATTTCCATCCATCATTGTCAACTTTTTGAATGTTGATTATGATGTTGCCAGTTTTTTTGGTGGAACCAGCCTGTTGATTATGGTTGGTGTTGCATTAGATACACTGCAACAAGTTGAATCACATCTCCTTATGCGTCATTATGACGGGTTCATGAAGTCTGGTAAGATTCGTGGACGTAGGCGGATGTAGTTCTTTCTAAGTTGCGTTTTTTGATATGATTCGGTACAAATCAACGGATGAAATCCGTACGATCCGACGTGCTGCGAAGATCGTACATGATGCCCTTTTAAAGGTTGAAGAACATGTTCAACCCGGGGTCACATTGAAGGAATTGGATACAATTGCTGAGGATTACATTCTGAGTCAGGATGCCATACCAGGCTTTAAGGGCTTGTATGACTTTCCTGCAACACTTTGTTTATCACCCAACGATATGGTTGTGCACGGCATTCCAGATGGCACTGTGCTCAAGGAAGGTGATATTATTGGAGTAGATTGTGGTGCCATTGTGGATGGATATTATGGAGATCATGCAAAAACCTTTGCAGTTGGTACGATCTCAGAGGAAACTCAAAATCTTCTCGACGTAACGAGGGAATCGCTGTACCGCGGCATTGGACAGTGTATCCCGGGAAACCATCTCAATGACATTGGACACGCTATACAGTCATTCTGTGAATCACACGGTTATGGCGTCGTTCGTGAGTTAGTTGGCCACGGTATTGGACAGAAATTGCATGAGGATCCACAAGTCCCCAATTATGGGATTGCCGGAACCGGAGTGGAATTGAAGGAAGGTATGTGTTTGGCTATTGAACCGATGATAAATGCTGGTGTGAAAGAGATTTTCACTGGCAAAGATGGTTGGGCGATTAAGACCCGTGATGGGAAATTCTCGGCTCACTTTGAACACACCATAGCAATTACTGCAAATGGTCCGGTTGTGCTGAGCACGGCTGAAGAAACGGTATTTGATTAGGGTAAAGGGGAATATGGCAAAAGAGAAAATGATCGTGGCGGATGGCAATATTATGGAAAATCTTCCAAATGCCTCATTTCGCGTGAAGCTCGAGAATGGTCATGAAGTCCTTGCTCACATTTCTGGTAAAATGCGTATGCATTATATCAAAATACTTCCAGGAGATAAGGTGACGGTAGAATTGTCACCATATGATTTATCTCGTGGTCGAATCACCTACCGATACAAATAACTAAATAGGACGTATATTAATGAAAGTTAGAGCATCAGTAAAACCAATTTGTGATAAGTGCAAAGTGGTCCGCCGTAAGGGCAAGGTGTTAGTTATTTGCGAAAATCCTAAACATAAGCAAAGACAAGGTTAAGGAGTACTCACTTGGCACGTATAGCAGGTGTTGACTTACCCAGAAACAAGCAGCTTCAATATGGTCTGACATACATTTTTGGTATTG
>JABIFG010000204.1 GCA_018650795.1 Fidelibacterota bacterium | reverse complement strand
TCCAACGGGATATGGACGGGTCGTCCGAACCCGGGAAGATTACTTCGATCAGGTCGTGGAACATAAGGATGCTACTGAAGAGCAGCTTAACATCGCTGAAATAAATTCAGGCATCTATGTGTTTGATAGCAAAAAACTCTTCAAGGAATTGAACAAAGTGGGCAACAGCAACGCTCAGGGCGAATATTATCTACCCGATGTCCTGCCCCTCCTCCAAAAAACAGGGTCAAAGGTAGGGGTTGAAATCTGCGAAACTTTTTCTGAAATTCAGGGTATCAACACTGTAGACGAATTAAAAACAGTGGAAGCGAAGATTTTAGCCTCGCAGGAGTGAAACATGTACGTTGAGAAAAAGCCAATTTTTACTGCAATAATAATCATAATTTTGATGTTACCCCTGCTGGTGCAAGCTCAATTCAAAGCTGAAATACCAAGCATTCCAGGTCTGAATACTCGCAGTGTTGGTGGGTCTCCTTCATTCCTCGGAATCGACCTGTCCAAAATCAATTTCCAGCACAGCTATTCAATGCAGGTGAGTTCCTTCGGTGGTGATGCGGTGTCTATGGGACTGCTTAAATCCAGTTTTGAATATACCATTAATCCACAGGTAAGTTTTCAAGGATCTGTGGGTCTTATGCACTCGCCCTTTTCAAGCATCACACCCATGGGCGAGCAGTACTCATTTCTAAATGGTTTTAGTGCTGATAACATTTTTTATAGTGGTGAGGTTACCTATAAACCCAAAGAGAATGTGTCATTTCAGATTGGGTTCAGCAGAATGCCAGTAAACACCTACAATCAATATTATTCACCCTACCCTTACAGACGATTGGGATACTAATTTTTCATGGCAAAAGTCCTTAACAGCAAATCTTCCAAGCAGTCCAGACGAGCAACTAAAAAAAATCGCAAGAAACGACCAGCCCAATCAGCTGATATGTTGGTGAATGTGCTGATGCTGGCACTTTCAGTGCTGGTGCTAACTTTTATATGGTCTTTTTGGAATCGTCACACAAATAACCGGAATGTGGCTGAAGAGATGCGTTACTATGCAGAGATTCCAGAGGAAGTCACCCCTGAGACTCTGATTGCCAAACAAAAATATACCAAAGTTAGTGTTGAAATCCTGAACGGATGTGGTATTGGTGGTGTCGCAGCCCTTTTTAAAGATATTGTGCATGCAAAAACTTTTGACGTTTTGAATACGGAAAATGCAGCTCATTTCCATTATGACAATACACTCATCATAGCCCGAACCGACAATATCGACGCAGCTTTCAAACTCGCTGAAGAATTGGGCATTAGTCGCGAACAGGTCAGCCTTGAAACAGATGCCAGCCTCTCTGTGGATATTACCATGATAATTGGTCACGACTATAAGTCGGTACCTGCCTATAAAGAGAAAAAGTCGTAAGTATTGCCCTTGTGCTCAATAGCCCAGCCCTCCCTCAACCAAAAAATTGAAATGATCTATGCCTGATAATTATTCAGATTCAAAAAAGCTCGCTTTAGAGATCGGTGAACTTGCCCTGCAGAAAAAAGCAAATCGTGTTAAAATTCTTGATGTTCACAAAATTACATCAATGACTGATTTTTTTGTGATCTGTTCGGGTAACTCGGATATTCAAGTGAAAGCAATTACCGATCATATTGTGGATGAGCTTGCTGAAGTGGAACGTCCATTTAATCGTGAAGGGTATGATACACGCGAATGGATACTGCTGGATTACATCAATGTTGTCGTCCATATTTTCCATGAAGCCAGTCGAGACTTTTATGATCTTGAGCGCCTGTGGATCGATGCAGAGATTACTGAGCTCAACGAAGATGAGAATGCCCCCAATGCTGAAACGCCTCTGTTTGATAATCTATAAGAATTGATTGAATCCAAATATGTTTGAATATTTAACATCGCAGCTTACTGCCAGACTAGAGCAATTGGGGTGGCCAACAAATCAACTCCAGTTAGCACGACCCAAGAAAGCTGAGAATGGTGATTGGTCCAGCAACATCGCCATGGCTCTGGCCCGTGAACTAAAACGTGCGCCCATGCAGATTGCAGAAGAACTCATGGATGGGTTCACTCTGGATCCCAGCATTGTTGAGAAATTTGAAATTTTAAACCCCGGTTTTATCAATTTTTTTCAATCATCTGATTACCTCACTGCCCAGATTAGTAACATTCTCAAAGAAAGTGGTGAGTATGGTAAAAGTGATTTTGGGAGTGGCCAAACTGCCCAGGTAGAGTTTGTCAGTGCCAACCCTACTGGTCCACTCACTGTTGGACATGGTAGACAGACCGTACTGGGAGATACACTGGCCAATATTCTGACCTGGTCAGGTTATGATGTCACACGAGAATACTATTTTAACAATGCGGGTCGTCAAATGCGACTTCTCGGTGAATCCCTGAAGGCACGCTACCTGGAATTAAAAGGTGAGTCTATCAGCTTGCCCGATGGTGGTTACGAGGGAGCTTATCTGATTGATGTAGCCAAAACTCTTTTGAAGGAACAACCTGAGCTCTCAGCAACTGATGATGTTGATATTTTTAAGAGCTATGCCGAGAAATCTATTTTTTCTATCATCAAGGGCACTCTGCAAAGAATCGGTGTGGTCCATGATGTCTTTTATAATGAGCGCTCGCTTTATGAAGCTGGTAAGATTGATGAAGTCCTGGATATCCTGCGTGAGAAGGGCTTGCTCTATGACAAAGATGGCGCAACCTGGTTTAAAACCAGCGAATTGGGTATAGAACAAGATCGCGTGTTGGTAAAATCAAGTGGAGAACCCACTTATCGTTTACCTGATATTGCCTACCACCGTGAAAAAGTAGCTCGCGGCTTTGATCTGGTTGTTGATATTTTCGGAGCGGACCATATTGATGCCTATCCCGATGTGCTTTCAGCATTGAAAGTCATGGGTTTGAAACATGAACATATCGAGGTGGTAATCCACCAGTTTGTCACACTCCTTCGTTCAGGTGAAGTGGTCAAGATGTCTACCAGGAAAGCCAATTTTGTGACTCTGGACAAGTTGATTGATGAAGTGGGCGCTGATGTCGTACGATATTTCTACATCATGCGTAGTGCTTCCAGTCATCTCAATTTTGACCTGGATCTGGCCAAGCGACAAACTGAAGAAAACCCCGTTTTCTATCTCCAATACGCCCACGCCAGAATTTCCAGTATTTTCAGACGAGCTAAGGAACGTGGTTTGGATTCAGATACAGAGAATGCTGACCTAACTTTACTCAATGAGGAATTTACTGTCGCTTTGATTAATAAAACTCTGGAATTTCCAGAGGTTATCGATCATTGTCGTCGCGCCCTGGAAGTGCATCACTTACCAGGCTACCTCTTCGAACTGGCTACAGCCCTACATAAATTTTATACGGAGTATAAGGTGATTGATCTGGATAAGCCGGAGCTCTCCAAGGCCAGACTGGCCCTGCTTGAGGCGGTTCAAATTACTTTGAGAAATGGATTGCGTATATTGGGAATTTCCGCTCCCGAACAGATGTAGGATTAAGCCTACCTAAAACCGTTGAAACAGTTTTCTCTTTTTATCTTTTTTTTTGGTACACCTGACTGAAGTCAGGTGCTTTTTGATCCATACTCGAAAAGGTGGGTTCTTTAACCTTCCTG
>JABIFG010000203.1 GCA_018650795.1 Fidelibacterota bacterium | reverse complement strand
GAGAGCCTCAGCAAGACACTCCTGCCTGCCTGCCTCCCTTCCTGTCAAGCCGAAGCAGGAATGCGTAGGCTGGAAGCTTTAGAGGGGTAATGACTCCTCAGGCTTGAAGTGAATATGGTATAATTCCATCTCCAAGTATCATGACTGTTAAGATTTTGATATTTGCAGGTAGGCAATTATGTATTTAGTTTGGTATGAATATTTACAAACTAGTTGATTTAGAGATAATCATCGCATATTTGGAGACAGTCATGACAAACAAAACGGGAATACTCATCAGCTTGCTCTTCCTCTGTTCAACAGTCGCTCAAGCAAAGCAAATTGAGGTCAAGGGGGATCCTGTGGCTCTTAGTAGATCTGGGGAATATTATTCAGCGCCCATGTGGTCACCCAATGGCGACCGGGTTGCAGTTGGAGGAGCCAGCTATACCGGTCTTTATCTTCTGGATTTTCCAACGGGAAATGTGCAGCAGATCAGCAATGACTACTCCGCAGGTTATGGATTTTCCTGGTCCCATGACGGGTTGCATATCGCCTCCAAAATTTCTCATTTCGATAAAATGAAGCGTTCGCATACGCTGGTCAGTTTCGATGTCTCTGATGGCACTATGGAAGCGCTATCAGCACCGCGTAGCATGATGAGTGGCAAGCCTGTTTGGACATCTGATGATTCACATCTCTTTCTCACATTTGTTGAGAAATTCGAGAGTTTCAAAATTGGCAATGCAAATATGAGATTGAATACCCCTCTTTTACATTATATCAAAGAAGGTCATTTTCAGACTCGATTGGCCCAGCAGGGTGTAACAGAGCCCTCAGAAATCACACGTTTCTCAAATCAGGATCGTATCAGTAGTTATGCGGTCTCACCTGATGGTTCACAAGTTGTCTATTCAACAGTTGGTCAAAATTTATGGCTGGCTGAAATTAACGGCGAGAACCGCATCAGTCTTGGTTCTGGGATTGCCCCTTCCTGGTCACCCGATGGTGGCTGGGTCGTCTATATGCTTACTGAAGATGATGGACATAGAATTTTAAATTCTGATATTTTCATCATTTCTATCAAAGAAAAATCATCCCTCAACATTACGAACACTCCAGAGACACGCGAGATGCATCCACAATGGTCTCCTGACGGTAACTGGATTGTATATGATACCGATAATCGCGGGCAAATATTCATCCAACAATTGGGCTGGAGGTAATCATGAAAAATATCCTCCTGCTTCTAGCAACAATTAGTTTGGCGAACGCCCAGGTAACCGGATTATCAGGTTGGAATCTTTTTGTTGATCCTGGACACAGCCAAACTGAAAACATGGGCGTGAATGGCTATTCTGAGGCTGAAGAGGTCCTGCAGACAGCCTTGCATCTACGACAAATCCTGTTATCCCAAACAGATATCGACACGGTCTGGTCATCAAGGTACACCGATCAAGATTATGTCACGCTTTATGAGCGCACAGACGACGCCAATGCCAGAGGAGCAGCCTGGTATCATTCCGTACACAGTGACGCTGGGGGTGCAACCTCAAACCGAGTATTGTTACTTTGGGGTGAACTCGCTAACGGTCAGCCAGATCCGCCAGTCGGTGGTGAGGCAATGAGCGCTATCATGGTTAATCTACTGCGTGATGTTATGCGTATTGCGAGTTCAGGGTCCTGGGGTGACTGTAGTTTTTATGGTACCTGTACCACAGGCCCTTATCTCTCTGTCAATCGGCGTTCAAATATGCCCAGCGAATTGAGCGAACAGGGGCACCACACAAACCCCCTCCAGAACCAGCTTGATATGAACACTGATTATACACGCATGATAGCCTATAGTATGTTCTGGACCATCCTTGACAAATTTGATATCGCCAGACCTTACCCTGGTATTCTATCAGGAATTATCACTGACTCAGAGACGGGTATTCGCATCAATGGAGCCACAGTACAGGTGAACGGTCAGACTTACACAACTGATACATATGAGTCACGCTTTAACGTATTCCCAAATGGTGATCAGCTCCACAATGGCTATTATTTCTTTGAAGACTTGCCTGACTCAAGTTATGAGGTCATCGTTTCAGCAGATGGCTATTACACGGATACCCTGGTTGTAGCTGAAATGGCTCCTGATTTTGTGACCTTTCTGGATATCCTTATGGCTCCTGACACACCACCATATGTTGCCGAATCTAATCCCGCAGAAGGTGATTCACTTTTTGCAGCCTGGAGAAATCCCTCCATCACCTTTTCAAGAGCAATGGACCAGGCTTCGGTTGAAGCAGCCTTCTCCATCGACCCTGCCACAGCGGGAGGCTTTTATTTTACGCGAGACCTCAAGCGGATGTCCTTTCTGGTGGAAGACACCCTGGAGTATCTAACAGACTATACAATCACTATTGCCGGCTCGGCTACAGATTTTTCAGGTAATCCACTGGATGGGAATCGGGATACAGTAGGTGGTGATGACTGGAACCTTCATTTCAGAACAGGACCAGAAGATATGTCAGCCCCCTTTATCACTGCAACCACACCACCCAATGGGGTCGGCACGGTTGATCTGAAACCCATTATAAATTTTGTGTGGAATGAAGAACTGGATTCTACCAGTGTCAGCTCTGATCTTGTGGTTCTCGAACGAGTGTCCAATTCTCAGCCTCAACCATTCACGCTTGAACATCATGTGTTCAATTCAAAAAGTGTTCTCGTGATTTATAGTATGAACGATTTGCTGGATAGTGAAGCTTATCGTGTACGAATATTACCTGGAATTAAAGATCTTACCGGCAATGTGCGTGATATTGAAACTACTTTGAATTTCTCGACGGCAAATTTCGATTATAACATCACAACGATTGATAATTTTGAAACGTTTGCAGTCAATTATTGGTGGGCTCTTACAGGCTCAGGGAGTACTACTGGAATTCTTCCAGATTTCAGTAACCGGGATTTTGTGACAGATCTCAGCGTCTTTTCAGACACAGATAGCACCTCTCTCCGCATAGATTATGGCTGGGATACTAATGCTGACTCATGGCTTATTCGCGAATATCTAAGCGGTGGTCCTAGTCGAGATGTTCACTTTAACTCCAGCAAAATGATGCAAGCCTGGATTTTTGGCGATGGCATGGGCAACACCTTCCGTTTTTGTGTAGATGATAATGCTGGTTTCGCCGGCCATGAGGTGAGTCCCTGGTATAACATCAACTGGTACGGCTGGAAGCTGGTCTCTTGGGACATGGCAGTGGATGGTACCGGGACCTGGATCGGTGATGGTAACCTGGATGGCACACTTAGATTTGATAGTATCCAACTGAGCTATGCGCCAGGAAATGGAAATATCGGCACCTATCATATTGACAATCTCCGCGTGGCAGATAGAAATTATCTCGATGTTGATGAGCCAGAGCGACAGTATCCTAGCGTAATTGCCCTGCTGCCCAATTACCCCAATCCCTTTAATCCATGGACGACCGTTCCATTTACCCTGGTAGAATCAGCCCAAACTTCAGTGACTGTTTATAACCTGAGGGGTGAAGTCGTTTCCACCTTGATCAGCGGACGACTGGGAGCAGGTTATCATGAAACTCGTTGGAATGCCTCAGATGTCTCCTCAGGAGTTTATCTGATCAAATTAGAATCAAATGGCATCTCCAGAACTCGCAAAATCATGGTCCTGAAATAGTAGGGTAAAAAGCGGATATTTAAGCCAGATCACACGGTCAACCGGATTTGGCCATTATGTTTGAGGGTTTTCAAGTGCAATAGTGATTGCAAAGAAACATAAACAGTTACGGGGCAAAGAAAATGTTCCCCGGGGAAGCGTTCCTTTGAAAATAAAATATCTTGCTTTGATTTTGGCTGCAAGCTCTGGGCTTCTGGCAAAAGACATCGTGGTTGTAGACACCCAGATACTTCTCGGAGATGTTAGCACTCCCTATTTTTTTCCCGTCTACACCAGTGACGGCGAATCCATATTAATAACTCAAAACGCCTATAGTGGACTCTGGATCATAAATAGATCCACAAGGGAACTCAGTCAAATCACAAGTTCACAGGGTGCTGGTTTTCAACCACGCAGCCTTGGGGACGGTGCCATCATTTATCGACATGATGAATATGTGAAGGGCCGGAAATTCACCTCCCTACACAAGGTTGATCCTGCAGGTAAACAACTCATCGCAGAAGCAGCCCGGTTTGTTTCACCGGCCAATATGGTCAATGATAGATTGATCTATCTAGTGGACAAGATGCCTACCATTTTAAATGGTGTGAGCGGGCAAAGTGAGGGCAATCTAGAAGATTATACTACTGTGCTAAACGACAAACTTACGCTAAGGCTGTTCCAGGCTGGAACTGAGTCTGTCATCGCCCCCCAGGGTGAAGGAAACTATATCTGGGCTGAAGTGTCCCCCACCCAGGACATGCTCGTGTATACAAAAACTGGGAGAGGTACTTATGTTTGTGATCTGAAGGGAAATATCATTTCTGAACTGGGCTACGCCCATGCTCCCCAATGGTCACCAAACGGTGAATACCTCGTTTACATGAATGATCTGGATGATGGAAATCAATATACAGCCTCAGAAATCTGGATCGTTTCCTATGATGCAAAACATTCCTGGAAAATTACAGACACTCCCGACAAAATTGAGATGTACCCGCAATGGTCACCAAACGGAGAGCGTGTGATTTATCATACACTTAATGGCGAGATCGTCGAAACCACCATTACGATTGTTGAGTAGGTCAGAAATGAAAAAGAGACTTCTCTTATTTGTAATCATGGTTTCTATAGTTTTCTCTCAGGATTTAACCGGCGTCAGAATATGCATAGATCCCGGACATTCAGGACATGAAAATGACGACCGCTTTGTTGAAGCCACTGGATTCTGGGAATCTGAATCAAACCTGACCAAGGGGCTTGAATTAAGAGATATTCTGCTTGGACTGGGAGCCCAGGTTGCCATCACGCGAACTGGTAATAACAACACCACAGATGATCTTTCACTATCTGAAAGAGTCGGCGTTGCCAATTCTTTTAACGCAGATTACTTCAACAGTAATCATAGTAATGGTTTTAATGGAAATGCCAATTATGCCATGGTCATTTACAACGGTACGACCTCGGCTCCAACCTTTCCGCTGGCACGAACCATGGCCAATATCATGGCTCCTCTGATTCATGATGTAAACCACACTACCAGCAGTGTTGTTTACGGTGATTTAACATTGAATCCGGGCTGGACATATGGCTATGGCGTATTGTATCCAGCCAACATGCCGGCAACCATCTCTGAAGGTTCCTTTCACGATTATATCCCTGAATCATGGCGTCTGATGAATCTGGATTATCGTAAACACGAGGCTATGGCAATAGCCAGAAGCTATCTGGAATATTTTGGAGAACCCGGGTTCTCAGTAGGGGCCATTGCAGGATTGGTCAAAGATCCTGAAAATTTCGTAGCCTACTTTTCATTTTCCAGCCTGCAAGATCAATGGCGACCAATCAACAACATCGCGGTTTCAATTGAACCGGGCGGATATCGATATTATGGTGGTGAAAATAATAATGGTTACTTCAAAGTGGATAGCCTGACTCCTGGTAGTTATGAAGTAATTGTTGCGGCTCAAGGGTTCACGTCAGATACATCAAATGTTACTGTGACAGCGAATCAAACAACCGTACGCAATTTTGCACTCGTAAATAATACGCCTCCCATAGTTGCTGAATCCCACCCTGAAGATGGAGATACCACCTGGGCAGTCTGGGATTTTCCCTTTTTCGAATTTTCAAAAGCCATGGATAGTGCATCTGTCAGGCAAGCATTCTCCGTCGAGCCCCATTTTGTGGGCACTTTCTATTTCACCGACGATTTAAAAAGTATGGCCTACATACCCCCAGATTCTCTTGAGTTTTTCACCAATTATACGATCACTATTGGTGGCACAGCCAGGGACGCAGCCGGATTGTTGCTTGATGGGAATCAAGACGGCGTCGGTGGAGATGACTGGAGTATTTCATTCAGGACAAGATCACGGGATTATGTCGCTCTAGACAACGGAGGTGTTGTACATCCTCTGGAGTTTGCCCTGTTGCCAAACTATCCCAACCCTTTTAATCCCTGGACTAGCATTCCTTTTACTCTACCCGAGAATGCAGATGTCAGTATTGATGTATATGATCTCAAGGGACAAGGAGTTGCCCAATTGATCAGTGGTCCAATGGTCGCTGGACACTATGTCACACGGTGGAATGCCTCCAGGATGTCTTCAGGTCTTTTTTTTGTGAAAATGACAACCAAAGATATCTCGGTCACACGCAAAATCACCGTTCTGAAGTAACTTGGAAACATGACTGGGATTGACTATATGCCATCCATGAGAAAACTACTCACCATCATTCTGCTGTTGGCTAGCCTATTTGTCTATGCTGACCGTGACTCAAAACATGGACCTGCTCCGGCAAGTTGGTCCGATCAGGTTGAAAAAGATATGGTGAATCTGATTTCAAAGAATGAACAGGCCCGACAAGTATATGGGCGGGTTATTAAACGCCTGCGCCGTAGTGGTGTCCCAGCTGCATACGCCTGGCAGGTTTTTTCCAATTCAGGTATTAAAATTGAATCCAGCATTTCAGAGCGTTTTTCCAAACCCGCTGAAAAAATGGATTATACGGATTATCGTCGGATCTTTGTAAACACCAAGCGCATTGATGGTGGTGTTAAATTCTATAACGAGCATTCTGAATTACTACACAGTGTAGCAGAGCAATATGGAGTAGATCCATTTCTGATTCTCAGCTTTGTAGGTGTAGAAACTCAATATGGTCTTTATGCTTCATCTTACCCTGTCTTCAACTCCCTCCACACCATCATTCACAATATTCCCCGTCGGGCAAAATGGGCTGAAGATGAAATGGTAGCCTGGTTTATGATCTGCCGTGTGGATGGGCTGGGTCCGCATGATGTAAAAGGTTCATATGCTGGCGCCTTTGGATATGGACAATTCATGCCCACCAGCTTTAAGAGTTATGCGGTAGATATGGATGGCGATGGGATTCGAGAACCCTTTGAATGGGCCGATGTCATGGCCAGTATTGCCAACTATCTGCTAAAACGTGGCAAGTACGATATCAGCAGTACAGATTTTTCAGAAAATTCTGCCAACTGGCGGGCGGTCTGGAAATACAACCCTTCTAAAAATTACGTCAAAGTAGTTTTGGAACTCCGCTCACAGCTTCAGCTAGCCATAAAAAAATCTTAGCTTCACCAGCAATTCTTTATCCTGATTTATTGAAAAATTTTCTAAGCGGTTTCGCCCGACAAGCTCATTCTGTTCATTAACTCTCTCACACCGCCACCCACAATATACAATAGCGATAAAAGCACTAGTCCAAACTTTGGTATGGCGCACCAACGAGCCAATACTGGCAAGACTTCATTCTCAGATCCTGTAAGCAACAATATCAGAGAAATGTTTTCTACCACATCCAGACCAGCGGCAATTAGAACACCCAGAGCCAACCATCGACCCAATGTTTTCAATATCTGAGGGTTCTTCGGCATTCTGTCCGCTAGGATCAAACATCCCAGCGATATGGTAACACCGTAGAGGAAAAGAAACAGGAAGTCCAGCCCCATATTGATACCTGCCCAGGTCATGCTTGGCCCCTGCCAGGAATTGATAATACTCTGACTCCCAACAAGTGTGCCCACAAGTTCAAAGGTGACAATGCCCCCTGGAGCTACCTCAGTTATAAGCGGTTTTCCCGTTACTTGCATTCCAATAATTGTCAGGACAGTCAGGCCAAACAACAACCAGAATAATTGTTTCGTTTTTTGAGAATGAATTTCCGCTGGAAGGTTCATTTTCCTACTTGATGGAGATGAATATCGGTCTGTGGATATGGAATGCTAATCCCTGCTTCGTCAAGGGCCAGTTTGATTTTTTCCGTGAGATCGAATTTTACATCCCAGTAGTCTTCCGTATTCACCCAAGGACGTACGTAAAAATTCACGCTACTGTCAGCCAGTTCGGAGACCACAATCAGGGGGGCAGGATCTTCTAGAATTCGAGTATCGGATTCAAGGATATTTTTAAAAATGGCCTTGGCAGTCAGGATATTGTCCTCATAACCAATACCGAACACCAGGTCCAGACGGCGAGTGGGATTGGCATTAATATTGGTGATAACACCGTTGGTAATCTGGCCATTGGGAACAATCATACGTTGATTATCAAATGTCCGGAAGGTCGTATTAAAAATGCTGATGGTTTCAACTTTGCCAGTGACGCCACCAGCCGTCACAGCATCACCTATTTTAAAAGGGCGGAAAAAAACCAGCATGACGCCGCTGGCAAAATTACCTAATGAGTCTTTCAGAGCCAGGCCTACTGCCAAACCAGCTGCTCCAAAGATAGCCAGGAAGGAAGTAGTGTCTACACCCAGCCTGTCAGCAGTGGCCATGAGGACCACAATCATCAGCGCGTAATAGGCAATATTATCCAGAAATCGAATCAGCGTTTCATCAACCTGCTGTTTCATTAAAAGTTTACTGAGAAGGGAAACCATTTTTCTGGCCAGCCATTTACCAACAACGAAAATGAGTATGCTACCCAGAATATCCCAGGCATAACTAGTAATAAACATTGTGACCTGATTTATAATTCCTTGAGCTTCCATAATCTCTCCCGTTCTAATGGTTATCTAAATTGATCTTACTCGGTAGGTTCGGGACTGGAATTCCCCATGTCGACAGCAACTTTCCATTGGCCGTCTGCCTGCCTGGTCCAGATATTCAAGTATTTACCATAGCGCTTCTGTTCCAGACCTGCTTCATCCTCAAAACTCAGGACATACTTACCCCAGGTCCAGCCCATATCTTCAGATCCAGCAACTTCAGCTCGCTGTGGCTCCCAGGCGAGTTCGTAATCTTCTTGACCAGGTTTCATTTCCTGGTAGATCTGATCTCGTCCAATGACTGGATGCTGATTGTGGGACATCCCCATGGCATCCTCCGTCAGAAAATGATTAAAGGCTTCAGCAGCACCTTTGTCCAGGGACATCTGAGCAAACTGCCTGTCAGTATTTAATAATCGACGTCTCTCAGTATCCAGATCATCTTTGATATTACAGCTTGATAACATTGTTGTGAAAATAATCAAGATTCCCATGAATGAGCTAAATGTTTTGAAATTCATCCTCATTTTTTACTCCTTTATATCAATCACATCTTCCTGGTTGGGAACCAGACATAGAAACTCGAAGGCCTCGGAGCTTGTGGTCCGGTAACTGTGGGGAACATTGGCGGGGATAAAAACAACGTCATTTTTCTTTACTGTAACAAGCTCCTCACCAATAACCACCTCTGCTTCACCACCAATGCAAAATTGCTCGTGTTCTACTGAATTCGTATGTAGGGGCATAAAACCACCTGCCTCAATTACAAAGCGACGCATGGCGAAATTGGGACCTTCTTCACTAGAAATGAGCACCTGTTTTGAGGTCTTCTCGCCTGCCGCAACAGGCTCCAGCGGTAAATCTTGAAAATGCTTAACAGACATAATATTTCCTATTGACTTGATTTAACAATATCGGCCCTATTGCGAGAGATAATAATGCCACAATATCCTGGCTGCAACTGCGCGATAGGGTCGCCATGTGTCACCCAACAGTTGAAATTCATCTCCTTTGGGTCGATGAGGAAGCCCGAGAAGTTTTTGAAGAGCAACTTCAAGTGCCAGATCTCCAGCGGGCCATATATCGGGTCGGCCCAACGCCATGAGAAGATAAATATTGGCTGTCCAGGGACCGATGCCTGTCAAAGCAGTTAACTTCAAAGTAACCATTTCATCTGATGAAAGTATCAAGCTATCGATATCAAGAGCACCGTCATTGATGGCTTTTGCTAATATCCTGGAATAGCGGGTTTTCTGACGGCTGAATCCAATTTGAAGCAAATTTTTGTCATTCAGGGTCAAAAAAGCTTCGGGGTTCAATTCGGGTAACGCTAGCTTGAGTTTATCAAAACAGGCTTTGGCAGAGGCCAGGGAGACTTGCTGCTCCAGGATAATATGGATCAGGGTTGGAAAACCAGGCTCTCTTGCCCAAAGCGGCGGCGAACCATATTGTTCCACCACTGACCGAAGCTGAGCATCAGCTTGACAAAGCGTGTCAACGGCTTCAGATAATCTGGCTTCATTGAGCATGACGATCTCATTCATAGGTATATATAGTAATTCTCAATCATTTCGGGATAAAAAAAAGATGGCTCCCATAAGGAGCCATCTTCAATCATATGCAGTTTAAATTAATCTTCAGGATTCAAAGTTACCTGAACCATATGGTCAAGGTCAAAGTATTTAGCTGCAGCAGCCTGGGCATCGGCAGCTGTAAACCCTTCGATTAACTCATTGAACTTCATAAAGTCTGAAAGCTCGCGACCTTCACGGTAGTAAACAGCCAGTGAGTTCAACCAGTATGAGTTCTTCTGAATATTTATTTCACGCTCTCGGCGCTGGGATTCCTTGACCTTATCAATGTTGGCTTGGTCTGGTGCCTCTTGCATGATTTTTTTGATTTCGACCATAACAGCATCTGTCAATTCCTGTACACGGTCAGGAGCACAACCAAAGGTCACATTCAGAGAATATTTCGCCTGAGGTTCCTTGGACATACTGGCCCACACACTGACACCATAGACACCGCCCATATCTTCACGGAGAACTTCACGTAAACGAATGCGAAGCACCTGCATCATGGAATACATGTCATAACGATTCTGGCGGGTATACTCAAATTTTCCAGGGAAAATAATGCGTGTGCGACTCTTGGGCTCAACACCTCGCTTGACCTCTTTTTCGATTTTACCCTGAGGGGTCAGAATGCCTTCATCTGTCCAGGTTTCATTTCTGCCTGTGGCAGGGAGTGAACCAAGGTATTGCTGAATGAGTGGTAGCATGGTTTCATTTTTAAAACTTCCCACAAAGAGAAAGGTGAAATCACCAGCATCCTGGAAACGCTCATCATACAGCTCTTGGGCCCTATTAAGATCCACCTCATCAAGTTTTTCAACTGTGAGAGGTTGACGACGAGGATGATAGAGATTCATTGTCGCCTTGAGAGTATCGCCGTAAGCGGCTTCTGGGCTAAGACTTTTATTTTCCAACTGTGAGCGGATCTGGGTCATAAGAGCTGCAACCGCTTCCTCATCTTGACGGCTGCCTGTAAATTGCAGATAGATCATCTGGAAAAGCAATTCAAGATCATTTGGTGAAACAGAACCACGCAAGCCCTCATAGAGAGCATTAATATATGGCGTTGTTGCAACCTCTTTACCCGCCATCAATTTCTGCAAATCCATGAGACTGAAATTCCCAAGACCGCTATAGTCCATCAATTTATCAGCCATCTTTCCTGTGATTAGATCTTCATCATTAAAAACAGAATAACCACCTGGACTGTATGCCTGAAAGAGGATTTCATCGTTTTTAAAATCTGTGGATTTCAAGACCACTCTGACACCATTGCTCAACCGTAATTCGTATGTATCAATATCTTCATGATATTTCTGATCAATAACACTACCGGCCTGTGGAAGTTCTGAGATGAGTGGTTCAGTGGAAACCTGATCAACATATGGGTCAATGTTCAAAGTTGCAATACCGGCCATGACGGTAGCCAGTTCGGCTTCTTCAGGAACAGAAACACCTTCCTTTTCTGGTCCAGAGGCCATGACAACACGGTTTTCATCTGTGATGAATTTTTGTGCGAGAGCATCAACCTCGACCAGCTGTATTCCAGGTACAGTTTCCTTATAAAGTTGGTACTCGTACCCAATGCCTGAGACTGCTTCTTCTTCCAAGAAATGACGAATGAGCTCTGAGGCAAATCCACGAGATTCTTGTTTGTCACGCTCCTGAAAAAGTTTTTCCATAGATCGCAGCACTGATTTTTTCGCCCGGTCCAGCTCGGTTGAGGTAAATCCGTGACGTCGAACCCGCTCACCTTCTACCAGGATAGCTTCCAGCCCTGCGGGAATACCTCCATCAACAACACCAGCACCGAGAGCAACCATTTCAGAAGTTCGAGCCCAGCCCCATTTAGTAGAAAAGGCATACAGAAAAGGAGCATCAGCTTTCTGGGATAACTCACTAAAACGTGAGTTCAACATCTCGTGGTAAATCCGTTCTACGATATTATCACGATACTCACCGGCTGTACGATCAATCTGGGTGGGATGCTTGAAAAGAATGTTCACGCTGGAGCGTGTGGCTTCAGGATCAGATGCAATGGCATACAAGGTTTCGGTGTGTCCAGGTGCATCATACACAGTGCGATCCCTGGTTTCAGTAGCTTTTGGAATGGCTCCAAAGAGAGCTTTAATTCTGGCTTCAATATCAGCAGGATCAAAATCACCCACGGCTACTACAGCCATGAGATCTGGTCTATACCAATCTTTATAAAAACGTCTTACCGTCTCGTGACTGGCATTCTGGATCACATCCATCGAACCAATAGGGAGTCTTTCTGCATAACGTGAGCCCTGGAATAATACGGGTAATTGTTTGTCAAAAATTCGTTGGCCAGCACCCTGTCCCAGACGCCATTCTTCAACAACGACGCCACGCTCTTTATCAATTTCCTCACCCTCGAGACTTACTTTGTGAGCCCAGTTCTCTAAAATCTTGAACCCTGTAGCCATCTGGTTCAGGCTGTCAGTAGGAACTTGAAGCATATAGACGGTTTCATCAAAACTTGTATAAGCATTCAGATCGGGTCCAAAACGCATTCCAATGCCTTCCAGATAATTGACCAAATCTTGTTTGGGGAAATCCTCTGTACCATTAAAAGCGAGATGTTCCAGGAGATGAGCCAAACCCAGTTGATCATCATCTTCCAGGATGGAGCCTGCATTAACAACCAGGCGTAATTCAGCCCGATTTTCTGGCTTTTTATTTACCTTGATAAAATATTTTAAGCCATTGTCCAATTGTCCTTCGATCAAACTGGGATCAACTGGCATTTGAGCATTTAAATCAATACTACTTTCATCAGCATCCTGACCCGTAAAAACACAGGCGGATATGAGTAATGTGAGTGCGATCAGAAGTGACATAAGTGATCGTGAGCGGCGCATATTTATTTCTCCCTTATTCAATATCAAAAAATTGCCTGCCAGTATAATCCTAAACTGATGGCAATGTTATGTTTACTTGCTTACAGTAAAATAACGAGAAACGCAATTATGGGATGTGTGAGGGCTTATTTTCGGGATTCCGATACCAGCCATTTAAACAAATCGAGACCAATTACATCATTGGTTTCTGACTCAGGATGCCACTGCACGGCCACGAGGGGAATGGATTTATTCTCTGGCTCCAGTACTTCGATGAGACCATCAGCACTTCTTCCTGTGACACGTAGTGCATCGGGAACATCCTTTACTGCCTGATGATGGGCACTGTTTGCATCCACCTCCAGTTGACCTGTCAATTGATGAAGAAAAGATCCTTCCTCTAGTGTCACAGCATGACGGGCTTCAAACCAGTCCCCAATTTTGTGGACGAGTGGGTTGTCCACCTGGGCTGGAATATCTTGATACAAGGATCCCCCTAAAAATACATTTACCTCCTGCATCCCCAGACAAATAGCCAGAGTCGGTTTTTTGTGCTTCCATATATATTCAAATATTTGTTTGTCGTGTTCTCCGCGACGTAAATGGAATGGTTTGGGCGTAAGAGGATCGCTGGTCTCTCCATAATACATGGGATGTAAATCATCTCCACCTGTGAGAATAATACCATCCAATTTCTGGATAAGTTGAGCCAGGTCATTTTGCTCGATAATGGGTGGTATTAAAACGGGGAGACCACCGGCTTGCTGTACGCTGTCTGTATATGATTTGCCCAGGATACTGCGATCCATCTCTTTATGCTCATAATATGAGGGACTCAATCCTATGAGGGGTTTCATACTTTGCTCCCATTCATGTAAACCGCTTCTACCAATCCTCCAGGAATTTCATCAACAGCATCAAGGTGTTGGAAGTCAGGATCAAGTATAACAAAATCTGCAAGATGTCCGGCTTTCAGTAATCCCAAATCATGCTCACGGAAACCTGCATAAGCAGCCTGGCGTGTATGAGCTTCCAGAGCATCATTCAAGCTTATGGCTTCTGTGGTGCGCCAGCCTGCGCGATGCACGGCGCTATGGATAGTGGCAACTGGATCAGCAGGTGAGACGGGCCAATCAGAGCCAAAAGCCAGCAAAGCTCCTGCTTGCTGCAAAGACTGGAAGGGATAGGCATAATCACAACGCTTCCCCAGCAGTTTATCAGCATAAAGTGAGTCATCCACACAATGAGCGGGTTGAACCGAAGCTATGATTCCTAGTGGTGCAAATCGAGTTTGATCCTGGGGGTGAATATGTTGAGCGTGTTCGATTCGGAAACGACGATCGCGGGGACCATTCTCCTTGATAACTTCTTCAAACACATCCAGAACTTCACGCATTGCGCGATCACCAATGGCGTGGATGACGCTTTGATATCCCATTTTATCAGCATCAGCGATCGTCTCACGAATCAGTGTAACATCTTTCCAGTCACTGTCGTAGATACCGGCAGATTCAGGACTGTCCTCATAGGGCTCAAGCATGAGCGCCGTATGGGAGCCGAGACTTCCGTCGCTAAATGCCTTCAATCCCTTATATTGAAAATATTCATCCTCATAAATTCCTGCTTGTAGGAGGGTTTTCATCTCTTGCCATTTAAGAATGGGTGTATAGGCGCTGACCCGTACTTGAAGTTTTCCCTGACGGGCCATATTTTGAAGAAAATGAAAGTGGTTCATATCGTAAATCATATCACCTACTGAGGTGACGCCACGTTCCAATAAGTACTTCTGTGAAGTTTCCAGATTTTTTATGAGTTCTGATTCAGACGTTTCCGGCATAAGGTCTAAAACCAATTCAATGGCGGCGTCCCGCAATAAGCCGGTGGGTTCTCCATGCTCGTCTCGATCAATCACACCACCATTGGGATCAGGTGTTTCCGAATTAATCCCGGCTAAATCGAGAGCAGCTGAGCTGGCGATGCCTGAATGTCCATCATGACGAGTGAGAATCATGGGATGTCCAGGTGCTGCCTCATCTAACCAATTACGATGGGGAAAACTGTGATCCGTAAAATGATGCTCATTCCACCCACCACCTTTTAACCATGATCCGGGATGCCGACCCTCTGCAAATCTACGTACAATATCTATAAAGTCCGATTTTGAGCGGGCTTCATGAACCGGAATAGCAAGCAAGGTTTCACCACCCCACAAGAAATGAACATGGGCATCAATAAACCCCGGTACCATTACAGCACCCTTCAAATCGATGGTTTCTGTTTCAGCTTCTTTGTGTTCAGAAAGATCATTCCCAACGGCGAGGATTTTTTTGCCTCGCGTTGCCAATTGAGAAACCTGTCTGCCCTCATCATCCTGGGTCAGAATGATGCCGTTGATATATAATTTATCTGATATGCGTATTGGCATCAAAGTAGGTTCTGGCGCGCCTGTGCCAATGCTTCAACCCTTTGGGGGTCGGGGTCATTTTTCCAGTTTCCGTCTTGTTTAAAGTAACTCCCCACGATAAACGCATCTGCAACTTCCATAATCTGGGGTAAACCAGTTGGTGTTACGCCACTCCCCACTAAAACGGGTAAGTGAGCAGAAGTATAAACATGCTTAAGTTCATCCTGATTCACTGGTTTACCTGTATGGGTTCCGGTGATAACAACGCCATCGCTTAAGAAAAACTCAGCCGCTTCTACAGTATCTTCCAATGACACGTCAGATGTCATGGCATGGCTGCTATGTTTCTTCTTAATATCGGTAAATATTTGAATGTCATCAGCACCAATTTGTTTTCGAAAACGCAGTAAGTCACCTGCATCGGATTGTAGTAAACCCTCATCTGCCATGTGCCCGAAGACAAAGCCTTCGGCGCGAATGAACTGTAACTCTGCAGCTTGGGCAACGGCCAGAGCAGGCTGGTTTGCTCCTGCAAGAATCTGGATTCCCATGGGTAGATCTGTTGCCTCGCGAACTTGGGAGCATATGCGGGTGAGTGCTGAGACTATTTCGGGACCGACCTCTCGATTCAAGTAGGGAACATCATGCATATTCTCCAGCATAATTGCCTGCATCCCATATGCGGTCAGAACTTTTGCTTCCTGAACTGCCTTAATAGCAGTCTCCGAAACAGAGAGATGGTTTTGAGGTGTTCCTGGTAAAGCCTGGACATGAATCATGCCGATGAGACTCTTCTCATGTGGAAATATCTTTAAAAACTTTGCTGTATTCATATGAACAACCCTATCTTTATTTTGAGCATCCAATATAGTGTGAGATGGAGAGGAGTGAATGCCTGTGACCAACAGAATAGTCTATTTATTTTCACCTAACCATTTATACATGACGAGTGCATCAATAAATCCCTGAGAAGGATGATCAAACGCTCGGGGAAGTCGTCCCGCTGTCTCAAAACCCAATTTTGTCCAAAGACTGATAGCACCCTGATTACTGACTGATACAAAATTGAACTGCATGGCTAGATACCCCAATTCCCGGGCCATTAATTGTGAATGTTCACACATGGCTGTTGCCAGACCCCGCCCCCTGGCTCTGGAAGACACCATATAGCCACAATTGCAGACATGCTGGCCTGGACCAGCTTGATTTGTTTTCAAATAATAAGTTCCCAGTACCTCATCATTAAGTGTGGCAATATAGGTTTTCCGGGGCAATGACATCCAGATGTTGAAGGCCTCCGTTTTGGTTGTATTAGAAGGGTAAGCATAGGTGTCACCTGCGCTGACGATCTCTTTAAAGATGGGCCAAATCACCTCAAAGTCTTCGGGAGAGGCCTCTCTGATATCTATGGAACTCAAACTACCTCATGCTGTACTGTGGTTTCCAGATATATTTGTCTTGGTCTTTTGATGCCGAATTGTCTCAAATTCTCTTTAATACCCTCTGCCTTACTTGCCAAGTCCTCAAATTCGATCCGTTCAATCTCTCCCTGAATAAGATCATCAATTATGGTTTCCATGTTGCTGATTTCGTCCTCATCCATCACAACAGTTTTGTCATTAATCAGAATCTTTCTTTTATTCATCCTCAATCCTGCTGCCACAACTAATTGTTCAATCTCATCAGAAGTATATGTCGTGTCGTGAAAAGTTCCCTTTAGCCGATCGATTTCGGCTCGCAAGGCATGGAATCGACAGTAAGTCTGCTCAGCTCCGCTAAGATCATTACTGATCATCTCGGTGATGATTATTTGACCATTGGGCTTGATTAACCTTTTTAGCTCTACCAGAACGGCGGTTTTATCACGTAAATGGTGCAGCGTGTTTGAAAGCGTAATGGTTGAGAATTGATTGTTGTCAATATCCAGCGGTAGTTTTTCCTGAATGATAAATTGGATATCTATCGCTGTCAGTGTTTCTCTGGCTTTATTCACTGATTCTGGATTTATATCAACAGCCGTTACTGTTTTAAAGGAGGAATTCTGATCGAGTACATATTTGAGGAAGGTACCATCACCACACCCAAATTCCAGATAATCCCCAAGCTTCAGACTCTTAATCTGTCTGGCAAGAGAGAGGTATTCTTTGTACATCTTGGCTCCCTTCACCCCAGGAATTTCTTCATCATGACAGGTGGGATCCTGCCTGGCTTTTTGGCAATTTCCCGAATATTCCCCATAACCAATGATGGAACTTATGTAAGCCCTGCGGTTGAGCAAACATTAGTATACATTCTCCATGGACTACGTCCATATCGTGCTCCTTGCAAAACTGGATGGCTGCTGACGATTCTGAGCCTTGCTGCATCCAGATTTTTTTGATACCTATGCTGTGGGCTTCCCGAACTAACTTTTCAGTTTGTTCTGGGGGTACCACATTAACAAGCCCTCCCACAGCGCCGGACAATTCTGACAGGGATGCATAGCAAGGAATACCTTTTATTTCCTTTGCCTCCGGATGAATCAAATGGAATTTATAGCCTTTTCCAGTGAGCTCTTTGAGGACGGTGTTACCAAATTTATGGGCAGTCCTGGATGCACCGGCCAACACCAATTTTTTTTCAGCCAAAAATGACTCAATAGTAGTTTTCTCGACCATATTCTATTCCCCATTTTCCAAAAGCCATTCTGTATGATTTATTTATCTACGTCTAATAGACTGTACCACCACATCCAATTTTTGAAGGAATTCAGACCGATCTCTTTGTGTCAGTGGTGGTGGACCTCCAGTAATTTCGCCAGCACCTCTCAACTCTGCCAGTAAATCCCTGGTCGCTAGAGTCTGGCCAATATTATCGTCTGTAAACCGTTTACCTGGAGGTCCCAAAACTTCTGCCCCAGCAGATATACAACGACCTGCCAATGGGATGTCCGCTGTAATTACCACATCACTCGCTTGCACATGATCAACAATCCAATCATCGGCTTCATCAAATCCATCACCTACGACCTCCAGCTTGACACGTGAACTCTGAGGTATCCGCATCCGCGAATTGGATACGAGAGTGACCTCTAGTCCATATCTGTCGGCTACACGGTAAACTTCATTTTTGACGGGACAGGCATCTGCATCAACATAGATGTGTAACAATTAATTTTACTCCTGTTTACTTGATCTGTATTGATCTATATGCTGATCCATGAGGGCTATCAATTCATCTCGGGAGTAGTTATGCTGTGGATTAGCATTAGCCTGTATCAATTTTTTAAGCAGAGCATTCAAAACTCTATCCCCCTCCCACTGTGTACCAACTAAATAGCTATCCTGGGGATACTCTGAAAAGAGAGCATGGAATACCGCTTCAGAGACAATTGATGGGTCAGAAGGCTTCCTGTTGCTAGCTGATTCAGGGGCATCCTCACCAGTTTCTGGTGGATCTTCAAAAGAAGCCAAAATTTCATCGGCTTCTTCCTTGAAGGGTGGCTTGGCCCGCTTCAAGCGCTTAATAATCCCGGGCATGCTATTGGGTCCTATCTTGGATACCACGCCTCCCGGCTGAACGATACTGACGTGTACACCATAGGGCTCCAGCTCACCCCGCATGGCTTCCGTATAGGCCTCAAGAGCATGTTTGGTCATAGTATAGGGACCAAAGTACTTTTGGGTGATCATACCACCCTGTGAGCCAATATTTACAATGCGTCCCTTAGACTCCACCAGCATATTCAGGAAAGCATTGCTCATACGCCATGGTCCAAAAGTATTTACATCAAATAGTTGCTTTAACTCAGTTTCACTCCAGGTATAAAAAGCTCCCAAGCCTCCCAATCCTGCATTATTGACCAAGCCATACAAGCCCGTGTTCATGGAAGTGATTTGTGTGAGGGCTGCTTCGATTTGTTTGGGCTTAGTGACATCAAGGTGAATGGGTTCAACAGATTCAATCTTTGCCAAAATCTCCATATCTGTAGCAGTTCTTGCAGTAGCATAAACCTGGTATCCGCGACTGGCGATATGTCTGCATATATCGAGACCAATACCTGAATTTGCCCCTGTAACTAAAATTGATTTCAGCGTTTTCATATATGTCTTTTCGTATATGATCTTTCTACTTATTCATTTGTGGCAATACGCCGATTAGCATCAAAGCCTCTCGAACAATTTCCTTCTGCTTGCCATAATCATCAATGGAAGTAATCTCGATATTGATAGCAAAGAACCAAGCCTCATCCTTTTTTGAGACATATCCAACCCACCAGCCATGCTCTCCATCTGTACGGATAGCCCAGCCTGTTTTTGCACGTATTGTGTATTCGTCAGTTTCCTCAAAAATCATGATTTCTTTCAGTAGTTCAATATTTTTTTTCTGAATCGGTAGGTCATTTTTATAAAGTTTTTTCAAAAAGACGATTTGCTCTTCAATTGTGATCCGAAGATCACCATCCAGCCAGAATCTATCGACTGCAGTTCCCGTTTGCCCATTTCCATAGTCGAATTCCTGGAGATAATTAAGATATTTCTGATTCCCAATTCGTCTGGCGAGTTCCTGGTAATACCAGACGCAGGAGACGGGAAAAGCGCTTCGTAGGGAATGGTCCTGATTCCAGGCATCCACAAACCTTATCTCCCCATCCCATTTTAAAACCTCGTCAGGACTGGATATGACTTCTTCTTCAAGAGCGATTAAAGTGTTGGGGATTTTAAAGGTAGAGGCTGGAAGATATTCTTTCTTAACTCTCTCGGGGAAAGCTTGATATATTTGATCACCATCCAATGATGAAATCAGAATCGCTCCTTCGATATCTCTATCGATAAAAAGAGATTCCAAATCTACTGTAGGTTTTGATGATGAACAGGCACACATCAGGAACATACAAGGAATGATGATCGAGAGTTTATGGTTTAATTGCACTGGCTGTCTCCAGATCTTTGATAGTTTTATGCTTTTTTCTCTTTGGCTGTTGGCTTTGGCTTTGGCTTTGGCTTAAGAGTACCAATATATGCATAGTTCAAATTAAAGTAGTGCTCGAGTTCCGAGGCATCCTCCAAAAGCTGCTGAGGTACATTTACATATTCCTTCATAATGCTTCCGTATTGCTCCCTTAAAGATGTCTCATATTAACTTAAATTGGTTTTATACTTCTGATCCAATCTCCTCGGGCTATTGGCACACTACTTCAAAGCTTTTATATTCGATCTGATTTCAGAGCTTTTCACCTTTTGCATCGAATCTTTCCCAGGTCTGCATGATAGCTTTCACTCTTTTTGTGTCATCAATGGACTGCTCCCCTTCTTCGAGAAAGAGATCATAAACCTTGATAGACATAATGGCCAATTGTGTGGAATTTTCAGGTAATTCCCCTGGTGCGAACAGCTTTGATTTATTTGTTAAAAATGAGGCCGCCTTTTGAACAGCCCGCTGCTCCTTAATATCCTCCGAATCCGCTAAACTGAATTTCCAGCGTTGAACTTGCTGGGTGATGAGAGCCTTGTCCTTTCCACTTATCCGTATACCCGTGGCTGCAAAAATTCTACAATCGTAACTGCGACAAGTTGCAGGCCGGTATTCATAAATCGAACAAGCCCCTTTTTTAAGCATCGGGCAGTGACCATTCTCATCATAACCCATGAGCACATAACCTTTTGGAAGGCCAGGTGCTGGGAATAAAAGTTCCTCTGGAATATGAGCTAAAGTATCTTTCTCATCGGGCTTGATGTGGATGAATTGAGAGGATCGGCAACAAGCATTACACTCTCCACAGGGGACATCCGTCTCAGAATCTTTTTTAAGTGCTGTACGTGTGGAAATAAGCCACGTTGAAAATTTTCCTGCTGCTAATTCCTGCGATTCTGGCATAGCGGCTAGAAGGCACCCCACTTTTGTTTGCCGGGGATATAATAAGAGGGACACAGGAATCGAAACATTTTGGCAATACTGTGAGCGCGATCAGCCTTTTCCTGACTTTCATCCAGCATTTTTTGAAGTTCCTCACCAAATGTTTCTGAAAAATAGGTGTCAGCAGCCTTTTCCCGATCTGCATCTGCAGTGAATTGATTGCGAATCTGACCCAGTTCACCGGCATCCAACCAGAAACCGCCACAGTTGGCACATTCATCAACTTCCACATCACGTTTGACGCTCATGAAATGCTTCATCATCACCACGTTCTCGCATCTTGGACAAGATCTTTTTTGATTGTGGTCCACAATAACACCAGGATTCTTTTTCGTATTTAAAAGGGCTTCTCCAGCAGCTTCGTGCTTTTCATCGACATGTTTCAGCTCGTGACTATCAAACCAGAGACCTCCACAACCATTTTTACAGACATCAACTGTGATCTCACCAACCTTCGTTGCAACAAGTGTGTTGGCACAAGCCGGACAAATCATTTAAAACCCCTCTCGTATATATTGGTTAGGTAATTATTTTCTATGGATAATTTCCCGTGTAATCCTGAGTATCAAAGCTAAAATTTCTCTATTGTTGCTTATACATCATCTCGATGCACATTGTTTGGAGAAAATGCCGGTAGACAGACCGCAACATATTCGGCTCCCTCATCGCCAGGTGTACTGTAACGAACCCATTCTCCAGGGTTCGTGATGATGGATTGTCCAGCATGTACATCGTATTCACCTCCATCATACTCAACATGAAGCTGGCCCTTCAAAACCAGTGTAATTTCCTTAAAATCTGGTCGTTGACCGGGCTCCACCCACCCACCAGGTGAGATCATACGAGCCACACTCACTTCGCCATGTTTTGAATTGACATGACCTACAAATTCTTCAATCCGTTTCGGTTTATTCCCTGCTGATTCAATAATTGTTGGTGATTCTATGATAGTAGGCATTTTGTGGTCTCCCTTTTATCAGCTATAGATCTATTTATGCATATCCATATGAATCGTACCTGAAATACTCTACAAGCTTTCAGGTTTGTGCAATTGTCTCCAGCCTAGATCCCAGAGGAGGTTGAACTGGGGAAATTATCCTTTTACTTCAGTAAGTTGAACTTTACGGGCCGCTACAATGCCAATATTCAATTCAAAGCCAATGATGATGGTGAGGGAATAGCAAAAAATCATCAGCATGATAATGGGGAGGGTCCCAATGGAACCATATAGTGCATTATAGCGACTAAAATGATCAATATAGAATCCAAAGCCGGTAGTAATCAAAATGGACAGGACCGTCGCCAGACTCGCCCCTGCTGAGATAAATCGATATTGACTCTTTTTGGACGGACCCCAGTAATAAAGAAAGGAGTAAGCAAAATAGAAAACACCCAGGATGGCAATCCACTTACCAATATTCACCATATAGTAGAACCAGCCCTGTATCATAAGTTCTTTTAAGACTAAAAAATCCATAAGTCTGTGGGTGATGGTCATGAGCGAAACACCTATGGTGACCAGGGAAACCAGAGAAACCATCAGAATAAATGCAACAGCTCGTTGCATTAGCCAACTGCGGCCCTCCTCAACATGGACCGACTCATTAAAAGCATCTATAAGGGCCACAATACCATTGGTGGAAAAAACCAGGGCAAAGGCAAACCCAAATGACAATAAACCACCATGTTTAATAGTAATTATATCCTCAATGATTCTCTGAACAACTACATAAGTGCTGGCCGGCAGAATGGATTGTATCATCAGGAGTAGATCATTCTGAAAATCATCAATAGGAATGAGAGGTATGAGAGTGAAGAGGAAGAGAATAGCTGGAAAAAGTGCCAGAACCAGGTTAAAAGAGACTGCCTCAGCCCTTGAGATTACTCGACCATCACGAATCCCTCTAAAGAAAAACAAGAGCACATTAAATACAGGAACCCGGTCAAAACCGGGGAACGACACCTGCTTGGCTCGATTGATATATGGAACCATCCAGCGAAACTGTTTTCGGTTATAAAAGTGGTGATGATCATTCATAGTTAATCAGAGAACCTACAATAATTAATTCAGCGATCAATTTCTTTCGATATTAAGACCTGAGAGATCTAGAAATTGTATTCTCTATTCAATACGGCGGAGCGTGCCTCAGTCACAGCAGCTTCGGCGTCAAGGGTAATGGCGATGTAGACTTTTAATGTTTCAGAATACCCTTCAATTTTTTGTATAATTTCCTTCTCCCCATATGAGTGAACAGACTGCTCGACATTATCAATCCGCTCCTTATATCTCTTAATCCTTGATTCAATCCGTTCCACTATAATTCGTGTATAGTTCTGTCTTCGATAAATATCATGCAGTTCTTTCATCAAACGATTGTCAAGCATCTGGGGATTGAGCAGAAAGAGGTCGTTTATATCTTCTCGCAAAGGATTGATTTTGGTGGCTTCAGTCGCGGCTTGGGCATAGAATTTTGTTACTTCATTGATTAAATTGATAGTCTGCTCAGATATTCCACTAATCCGGTAATCTTTCATCTCTTCAAACCACAGAAGCTCGGAACTTAAATGATCAATGGTCTGCTGTTCGAAATGAGGTGCGATGCTCCGGGTCAGAGTGATTAGATAATTCATATTATCAATGAGCTGTGCCCGTAAACGACTGCGCTTCTGTCGGACACGTAAAACCGACTCAATGATGCGTACACTTAACCATACTCCCAACAACTCAGTTCCAATATTGGGAACGATAGATTCAATGAAAACGCTACTCGCGTTTTCACCCTCCAGACTATTTATGTAGTAAATAATCAGTCCTACACCAACACCGAATACAGGGATATCTATAAACGACCATCGGAAAAACCATTTTTTCAACCAGATTAGTAAAATATGCACTCCTGATTAATTGCCGGTTGTTGAGGGCTTGAACTGTGTCAGGTGCCGAGATTAATGGACATCATAAATGCTACCACCAATAAACTCTCGGAAATGCGAGGTTTCAGGGATTGGAGATTCATCCATGATGGGACTGACGGACTCAAGCATTTCCCGCACTCTTTTAGCTCTCAAATAGGCATCCACTCGACGTGGATCATCCTTATAATCCTGTTCCCATTCTTTAAAATGATCCAGTAGCCGATTGCGCATCACTGGCAATTCATATGGAACGGCGCCATTGATGACATAATCTGCCGTCGTGATATAAGGTAAGATATTACGTAATTCAGCATTTCGGACATAGTGCCAATGGGTCAGTGTCTGACGCGGATCATAGGCTCGGTGTTGCTCATCCCGAATCATACGACGCATGAGTCGCAGATCTGTCCAACGAATAAATTTCCCGTTAGTACCCTTCATCTGAAGTAGTGTTTCAATATATACCTTAAAGACCGTGCTCTCATCGACGCCATTCAGCATATCACCGTATAGTCCATGAAGACTATCTATTAGAATCACATCCGAGGATTTAATCTTCATGGGAATTTGATTCAGGGTTCGGGTCCCCGTCTTGAAATCGTACGATGGGGTTAAAACTTCTTCACCATTAAGTAACTGTTTAATGTGCTGATTGATGAGCGGAAGATCCAGGGCTTGAGGGGTCTCAAAATCGTGGTCGCCAAATTCATCAACAGGATGCATGGCCAAATCAAAAAAGTAGTGGTCAACATTCAACTCAACCAGACCCATGCCCTTTTTTGAGAGATAGTGAGCCAGCTTGCGTGTCGTTGTTGTCTTGCCTGATGATGATGGACCAGCCACAACTACAATTCTGGTATCTCCCTCACGCTCGGTGATAAGTTCAGCTGCCGCCTGGACATCAAATTCGTAAGCTGCATCTGACTCCAGACAAATCTGTGGAAATTCACCTCTGGCAATTCGCTGGTTCATTTTTTCTACTGAGTTGAGATCATGGTCTGAGGCCCAGACTAGTACTTCATAAATTTTTTGATAAGGAATATTCCCTGTATGAACCGTGCTTTTACTAAGCTTGGCTTTGCGTTTCTCATTCTGGGTGGCACGGTAAACAATAAAATGTTTTGCGACGGTTGCATGACCTTCTTCAATGAGAACCTTCTCAACAATATCCTGAATCTGCTCCACCATGGGTGGGTGTTCAACAGAATAATTTTCGCAGATAATGCCCTCTATGAGCAAGGCGAGTTCGTCCGCTTTGTCTTTGTCACGTCCTCCTACTGCGACTGCTGCTCTATAAATAGCATTGCTGATCCGTTTACGAGAGTATGGAACATAGGTGCCATCACGCTTAAATACATGGGTGAGTTTACAAACCTCACTCATTGCCATCTCCAAATGTAATATCATCGCTTAATTCATTGACATCATCTGCAGAAACAGGGAAATACCTGGCAAGGTTTTCCCCCAACTTGTTAATCCCAGCCAGCAAACCTTCGCGCATATTACCTTGGGCAAATTGAGCTCTCATCTCATCTACGGTTTCTTCCCAGAAATCTGTGGGAACTTTTTCGTGGATACCCACATCACCATAAACAGCAAACTTCTGTTCAGATAGATAAAGAACAATGAGCGTTGCGTTACGCTCCTTGGTCTGATACAGTTTTGCCTTTTCGAATATTCGTTTAGCAGATTTATAGGGTTGGTTGTGTGAGGTCGTGTTGAAACTAATAACTATCTCACCGCTTGTACGACCTTCAAAGGTATTTATCGCTCCTGAAATCTCCTGCAAATCCTGATCACTAAAAATATCTTTGGCCAGTTTCTCAGCTTTATTCATATATCCTCCTCAGATCGATCTTAATAATCGTCTGTGATATCCTTGCTCTGTTTCTTACTGATTACTCTGAACTCATCCATGTTTTTGGATTCATCCTCAACAATTTCAACTTTGATAAAATGCTGCCATTGAATGGAACGAACCACATTCTTACGACCCGATCTTAAGAATTTTGCCAGCTCAGGATTGACAACCAGTTGGAGTCTGAATTCACGTTTCTTGGAATGAAAACGTCGAAACCACCCTTCGATCTGTGTTGTGAGTGCGGCTTTTGACATGATACGACCACGACCCTTACAAACCGGACATTCCTCAGTGGCTGATAACAGCAGGCTGAGACGAATTCGTTGACGAGTCATTTCCAGGAGACCAAAATCAGAAATATAGCTTACAGCAACTTTAGCCCGATCTTTGCGAAGCTCGCGACGTAGCTCATAATAGACTTTCTTTTTATTATCCTCACGGGACATATCTATGAAATCTATGACTATCAAACCACCCAGATCTCGTAGACGTAATTGTTGGGCAATGGCACGGGCTGCTTCCAGATTTATTTTCACCGCATTGGCTTCATGATCCTTACGACCAATAAACTTTCCGGAATTCACATCAATAGAAACCAGGGCTTCAGTTTGCTCGATAACAATGGAGGCACCACTCTTCATACCCACTTTTCTGGCCATGGATATATCGATGCCCTTCTGGACATGATAGGCATCAAACAGGGGCAATTTCTTTTTATAGTGAATGAGGCGATCCAGCAGTTGGGGAGCAGCCCCTTTGAGGTAACTGTTGATTTGCTTATACATACCCTTGCTATCGGTAACCACGCGTTGAACATCGTTGGTAAAAAGGTCCCTGATAAGGCTGGAAACGGTTTCCATGTCTTTATAGACCAACACAGGACCGGGTTTGCTTTTAACCACTTTCTCCATACGTTTGTAGGAGTCCATGAGATTATTTAAGTCAGCACCAAGGGTCTCATCATCTTTACCTTCTGTAACAGTTCTGGCAATCAGACCGAAACCATCCGGTTTCATTTCCTGGCAACTACGACGTAAACGACGGCGCTCATAATTGTTATAAATTTTTCGAGAGATACCGATTGAATTTGAGTTGGGCACCAAAACCAGGAAACGCCCTGGTAACGATATATTGGTGGTAACTCGGGCACCCTTACCCATGTAGGGTTCTTTGATAACCTGGACAAGAATCTGCTGGCCCGTTTTTAATTTTGGAGCGTTGGGTCTTCTATGATCGTGACGATGTTTCTGATTTCTTGATCGACCACGATTCCCCTGCCGAGGTTTGGCATCTTCATCATCATCTTGATCCAGGAGAAAGGATTCACCCTTTACTTCTGAAAAGGGTAAAAATGCATTGGCTCCAATGCCAATATCTACAAAAGCTGCCTGCATACCGGGCAACACGTTCTCAACAACACCCTTATAGATATTGCCGACAATCCGGATGTTCTCGGGTTTTTCCACATAAAGTTCAACCAGAACGTCATCCTCATGGATGGCAATCCGTGTTTCCTTTTGTGTTTGGTTTATAAAGATATCCTTCTTCATTTCAATTCCTTAGATATGAATTGAACCGGTAAAAGAAGAAGGTTGAGGTATTTACTCTCAACAGGGAGGTCATTCATTCTTCTTGAATGAACCTTTCACAAAATTTTTGCGGCGCTTACTCTGCTTGAGCGGACTCTCTTTAGTCCTGTTCTATCTGATCTTGCGCACTATCGATTCAGAATTATTCTTAGGAATCGATTAAATTCTTTTACCAATTCTGGTTTTAGCAGTCTAATGAGCTGCTATTAAATCAGGTGCATCTAAAGATGTTCACCTGTTTTGCAGTTGTAAAAAGCGTTTCCCGTGCTCGGATTGATTTTTATGTAAGCGGAAACGTAATGACCTGACAGTAATCCTTCAATAAACAGATTTTAGAATATCCCACCGATCTAGACCTCAATGTTTTCAGGCTGCCGGGGTTGTCTCAAGGAGACAAACGTGGATAAACCGCTATACAGACGGGAGGTGTGGATCTGTTCAGGTTCTTTTTGCAACGGTACTCACCGATCGTCCAACCAATCACGCTGTGAAGTTCATGAAAACAGCTTCTCTTTTGACAGTGTGTATTGGCAGGCTTTCGATCGGAACTTCAAAAAACGCGGGGAGGAATTCGTTTAATCGGATGCCTTTCCCGTTTTGGACCAGGGTGACAACCTCTAGGCTATTACCCTTTATTTCAATAGACTGGATATATACTTTTATATCCAGGGATATTACGCGCTGTTTTCGCTCGCGTTTAATATACACATTATTCTTCTGTTCAAAGTTTTGTTTCAATTTCTCCAGGGACATTTCAGCGGGGAAATCTTCAAGTACAATTTGTTGCTTTATGGCTGCAATCTGACTCGTTACTGACTCAATACGACCCTTGTGCCACTCCACTTCAAGTACAGCCACCCCACCAGGTAAGTATTTGTTCAAATCCTCGATTATTGAATCGACCTGATGAAAGAGGAGAATATCCATGTATTCAGCATCAGAGGTATAGCCAAGTGGTAGTGCAGGTCCACTGGATATCTTGGGACGACTATTAAAACCCTGTGAGAAAACAACTGGCAAGCCTGCCAGACTGATAGCGCGCATGAATGAGTTTTGAACATCCAGATGACCCAAATAACTGGCCATGCCTGCTTTTGAATATTTCAGGCGCGCAGTCTGCACTGGTGTGGTGTTGAGCAATTCAGGCAATGGTTCTTTTTCAGGTGCAACATAGGGTTCTGGTGGGATAGTGGATTCTCCCACTGTACCATCTTTGACAACGCGCATAATAAGTTCGTCAAAATCACACACACCACAGGCCAGACAGCCATCGCGACAGTCAATTACCGTGGCTTCCTGGTAGGCCTTCCGCTTTTCTCGACGAAGGAATTTTTTCAGGATGCCATTGTCTACCAAATCCCAGGGTAGAATGTCCTGGTCATCACAAGCATTCAGATAATCCTGGTAATTTATGCCAGCTGTCTCAAAGGCTTTCATCCAACGATCATAGCGGAAGTAATCACCCCAACTGTCAAAGCGAGCACCTTCCTGCCAGGCTTCAAAGATGGCGGCAGAAATTTTGCGGTCACCCCTCGATAACACACCCTCGATCTCTGAATATTTAGGGTCTCTATAGGAGGCACGTACATTCTTGTGTTTTAAGTTATCCATGAGAAAATCAATTTTTTCACGAATGACTTCTTTACTGTCCTGGGCCTCCCACTGGAATGGAGTTTCCGGTTTTGGGATGAAAGTAGAGAGCGTTACATTAATTTTAATCCTACCATAAGGGTTGGCCATTTTCCGCACATCATTAATGAGATCGATAATGCCCTGCAAATCAGCCTGTGTTTCTGTGGGTAGCCCCAGCATAAAATAAAATTTCAGCGTCTTCCAGCCTCCATCCAGAGCAATCTGGACCGAGGAGAAAAGATCTTCATCGCTAATCATTTTGTTAATGACTCGACGCATCCTCCAGGTACCTGCCTCAGGGGCAAAGGTGAGGCCTGATTTGCGCTCCTCAGAGGCAATGCTGGCAATTTCCTTCGTAAAGGTATCGAGACGCATGGATGGAAATGAAACGGAAACGCGATTTTCTCTGAGATAAGGTTTCATACCTTCAACTACTTCACCCAGACCTGTATAGTCACTGGTGGACAGAGACAGAAGAGACATGTTTTTCTGTCCTGTGGCAGCCAGTGTCGTCTTGGCAGTCTCAATCAGTTCTTCGGGTTTACGCTCACGAATAGGTCGATACACCATACCAGCATGGCAGAATCTACAGCCCTGTGTACAACCACGCATGACTTCGAGGGCAAATCTGTCCTGGGCTGTTTCAACAATGGGAACGACGGGTTTGGTGGGATAGTTGGATGCTTCCAGCACTGGAATTTTGGCACTTTTCACCCGATCGGGTGCACCATCAAAATTTTTGGTTATAGCCTTTAGCTTGCCTTTGCTATCAGATTCGAAATTATAAAATGCCGGCACATAAATGCCTTCAGGCATGCTGGCCAGGTCTTCCAGAATCTCTCTACGGGGTCGTTTTGCTCTACGACCTTCGCCAATGCGGCGCACCAGTTCAACCACCAACTCCTCTGCATCGCCTATGACCACGAGATCAAAAAAATCGGCAACTGGCTCCGGATTGTAGGCGTTGGTTCCGCCGGCAATTACAAAAGGGTCTTCTTCGCCTCTGTCTTTGGTCCAGATAGGGATATCAGATAAATCCAACATGGTCAGTATGTTGGTATAGAGGAGATCATAGGGTAATGAAAACCCCACAATATCAAAATCACGTAAATGATGTTTGGATTCTAGACTATGCATGGGCAGACCGTGCTCCCGCATAAGTGCTTCCATATCCGGCCAGGGGGCATAGACTCTTTCTGCCGCAATATCTGCTTCTCGATTCAGGATATGATATAAAATCTGGAAGCCATTATATGGCATAGCCGTATCATATACATCTGGGAAAGCCAGAGCTATACTAGCCCGGATATTATCCCAGTCTTTGGTGATTATATTGTGTTCATTCCCCAGATATCTTCCGGGTTTGGATACTTTTGAAAGTATCCGCGTGTGTAAAATATGTTCTATTTCTTTGGGTTGCACCCCAATATTCCTTTCATCAGCCCCCGTCCAAGCCTCTGATTATAATTGGGTTTTCATGAGATACCATCTAAACCATTGTCAATTTAACCAGTTTCCGGAGCTGCGCAGCAGGGGCTAAACTGGTTTCGGCTGATCTTCAGAGAGGAGGCTGAAACTAGTTTGGTATGGGACACTGAGCCCGTCGAAGTGTGAAAATCGGTTTTGTCATTTTGTTGGGATTACAGCGAGTTTCCAGGCTGGAGTTGATATATCGTGCCCCAGTTGGGAAATCAACAAGGAAAATGATATGTTTTGGGTTAATTTTAACTATTAACAATAATTGGGAGGTCATAATGAATAAATCGACTGAAAAAGCATGGGTCAAACTGCGAACTGTAAATGGAGATATTACTGCAGAGATGCTCTGTGAAGCTTTGCGTAATGCAGATGTCCCTTGCGAAATTAAACGCAGCATGCTGGCTTCAGGTCTGGGAGCCCACTCAGTCTCTCTCCCTGAAAACCAGGCGACTCTGTTGGTTCCACCAGAAAAGCTTGAAGAGGCCAAAGCTGTCTTGGAAGCCATTGATTTTGAGCCAGAAGAAGAAGCGTAATATAGCTACTAATGTTAAAGCAACTTAGGTCGACGCCATCGGTAGCTTAAATCAAGAAAACGTCTTGACGCTATAACGTTACGTTGCTATCTTCCATTCTATCTGGAGGAGGATAGCACATGAAAAAACTATCAACCCGGGCAACCGTTTATCTAGAGCCCACCATTCACAAAGCACTGAGATTAAAATCTATAGAAACATCCCTTTCTATTTCCCAGATCATCAATGATACTTTGCGCTCTGATTTGTTTCGGGACGCAGAGGACCTGGAAGCCTTTCGTAGCCGCATTGACGAACCAACATTGGATTATGAAACTTTTGTTCAAGAATTGAAACGAGATGGTATTTTATAAGATTGAATTTAAAAAGTCAGTTAAAAAAGATCTTCGACACCTTCCAAGAAAGAATGTTGTTAAGATTTTGGATCGAATATGTGATTTAGCCAGCGACTCCAGACCTCGGCAATCAACCAAGTTATCCCGCCAGGAGAAATATCGCTTACGGTACGGGAAGTATCGCATTCTCTATGAAATTCGTGACCAGTTATTGCTCATTACGATAGTAAAAGTAGGCCATAGAAAAAACATCTATCATTAAGACTCAATTCTATATTGTATAGCTGGTGAAATAAACCCAAAGATGAAAGCTATCTAGTCATGCCACAAAAAGTTCAACGTGTAAAAGGTGTTAACGATATACTCCCGGTAGAGGCAAAACAATGGCAAGCCCTGGAGCGCGTCGTTAAGCATGTCATGAATAGCTATGCTTATGGTGAGATTCGTCCACCAATTTTTGAAAAAACTGAGTTGTTCGCCCGTGGCGTGGGTGAAGATACCGATATAGTTTCCAAAGAGATGTACTCCTTCTCTGATATGAGTAAAACCGCATTGACCCTGCGTCCTGAGCTCACAGCAGGTGTGGTACGTAGTTATATTCAGAATAATCTTCAGCAAATTTCTCCGCTGCAGAAACTCTGGTATGAAGGACCCATGTTTCGTCAGGAACGTCCCCAAAAAGGTCGTTATCGTCAATTCTGGCAATTTGGGGCTGAAGCAATCGGCTCACCTCATCCTGAACAGGATGCTGAGATGATCGCACTGTTTTATGCCATTCTTAAAGAACTGGGTATTGAGAAGTCTGTAACGCTTAAAATTAATAGTGTCGGCGATAGTGAAAGTCGAGCAATCTATCGCAACTCACTCCAGGAATATTTGAGACCACACCTAAGCTCACTATCTGAAACCAGCCAACAGCGTTTTGAATCAAATCCTCTGCGGATTTTGGATAGTAAGGCTCCCAATGACAAAGAACTTGTGCGGGACGCCCCAAAAATTCGTGAGTGCCTCAATGAGGCTTCAGCGACCCACTATGCTGAAGTCCTGAAGATGCTGGAAGCAATGGATATTCCATATGTGCAGGATGATCTACTGGTTCGTGGACTGGATTATTATACCCATACAATTTTTGAATTTACCAGCGATGCGCTTGGTGCACAGGATGCCATCTGTGGCGGGGGTCGCTACAACGATCTGGTTAAAGAGCTAGGTGGTCAGGATGTACCAGCTATTGGTTGGGCTTCTGGTATTGAGAGACTCTTATTGGTTGTGGAGGCACTGCAACCCATGCAGACCGATTCCGGATTGGATCTTTTTCTTATTGTTAAAAGTGATGAGATAAGACTTCCTGCTTCAAAACTTATCAATAAGTGGCGGAGCGCCGGACTGAAATGTGATACGGATACCCTGCGTAGAAGTATGAAAGCTCAAATGCGTGAAGCCAATCGACAGGAAGCACGCTATGTAGCCATCCTTGGTGAAGAGGAGCTTGGCCAGGGAGTGGTCCAGCTTAAAAATTTCGACTCCGGTGAACAGGAAGCTGTCGCATTTGAAGCCGTTGTTACGAAGATTAATAAAGCTGTGTCATCCTGAGCCTGTCGAAGGATGATTTTGTTGAATGAATAGCCTTCCCTCACTCCTGACCAATGCACAAACTGCCAGTTATCGTGCACTCAAGCGGTCCAAATTCCGGAAACAGGAAGGACTTTTTTTACTGGAAGGTGTCAGGTTATGCCAGGAAGCACTTCACTCCAATCTGGAGGTTATTGCCTGCATTACATCGAAGCAATTTGAAAAATTCCCGATTCCTTCAAATGTAAAGCATTTCGAAGCTACGCCTGTTCAAATCGAGCAAATCTCTGACAGTAAAAGCCCTCAGGGGATCATATGCATCGCCCGTATTCCAGCAACTCCTGATGAACCAAATATTAAAAACACAAAAATTCTTCTGGTTCTGGATCGTCTCTCTGACCCAGGCAATATGGGCACCATTTTCAGATCTGCCCTCTGGTTTGGCATCCATGATATACTCCTGGGACCAGACTGTGTGGACCCCTATAGCCCAAAAGTTGTACGAGGCAGTATGGGAGCAATCGGCACCTTAAATTTGCATACATCCACTGATCTTTTGTCAAGTGCTCAGGAATGGAAAGCTGCTGGTGGTGAAGTAGCTGCTCTGCATATGCAAGGCACATCATTGCAAACATTCAAACGGGAGGAACCCCTTTTTCTCATTGTGGGTTCTGAGGCACATGGTGTTGATCAAGACCTGCTAAAGATCTCAAGCCCGCTTACCATCGAAAAGCCTGGGTCAGGGGAATCACTTAATGCTGCCATGGCTACAGGTATTGCTCTATTTGAGCTGAGTAAACCCTAACTGTATTTCAAATTCATCATAAAAGCTTCCAGGAACATCGTCTTGGTATCAGACTTCAATCCATATATATTGGCTGGCCTTGCCCGAATGGGTGAGGGAAAGTATTGAAAATTACATAGATGGAGCCGGCGGGACACATGCTCCCATTCCAAAAGCTATACCGGCGCAATTAGATTATAAAATTGACCGTGGTACCTACACGTTTGAATTGAAAAAGGATTAACAATGGATTTTCTTAAACCTCGTGACATGGTGAAAACACTCATAGCGCTTTTTGTGCTGGTATTCACCTTTCTGATCTACCTGGACACCATGGCGCCGACGGTTTCGTTCTGGGATTGTGGTGAATTTATAGCTGTTTCACACACGCTGAGTGTTCCCCACCCTCCTGGCTCACCACTTTATCTCCTGCTGGGTCGGGTCATTTCAATGCTTCCCATCACAGGTGGCGCAGCCCTTGATCCTATATTGAATGAACCTCAGTTTCATAATATCGCTTATCGTATTAACCTCCTGTCACCCCTGGCCACATCATTTGCCAACATGTTTCTTTTCCTCATCATTGTACGTCTTGTCGTCGAATGGCGTGGGAAAGTTAAGGATGCAACGGACCGGTGGATTGCCTACGGTGGAGGTCTGGTAGGTTCTCTCACTCTGGCCTTTTCAGATAGCCACTGGTTTAACGCTGTGGAAGCAGAAGTCTATTCCATGAGTATCTTTTTTACAGCCATTGTAGTATGGCTTATTCTCAAATGGTCTGAAAAAGTGGATGAAGGTGGTGCCGGCTCACGTTACATACTTATCATTTCCTATATGATGGGGCTGGCTATTTCAGTCCACATGCTCAACCTGCTTACCATTCCGTTTATCGCCCTCATTATGTATATGAAGCTCAATCCCAAAGATGATGGTGTTGAGATGATGGTTCATATGCTCGCTGTGATCGGGGTTATGGCTATCGCTATTCTGATTGGTATCGAAATGGCATTGCCCGCCACCTCAGGGGAATACCTGCGTCTATCCTCAAGCGAATTGAGCTCAAAGCTCTTGGTTCTCGGGGTGATCTTTGCCACTATTACTGGTGGTGGACTCTGGGGTCTATCCCAGGTTTTTAAAGGTGAACGACGTGGGCGCTTCTGGAAACAGGTTCTACTCATGGGAGCAGCTGGTGCTTCTTATCTCATCATCTATCTTGGCATTATCAAGGGTATGCCCAAGCTGGCCAATATCATGGGCAATATTATGAATACTGACAATGCGGTTTCAGCTATTGGAGCCACATTTACAGTCAGCATTCTTATTCTTATGGCTGTGATCTATTTTGCTCCATCCATATTTAAATCCCGGGCGACTGAGGTCAGACTGTCAATTATGGCGCTTCTCATGGTCCTAGTGGGTTTCACTTCCTATGAAACCATCTTTATCCGCTCAGCTCAGAACCCAAACATTGATGAAAATGACCCAGAAACTGTTTCACGAGCTGTTTCCTATCTGGAACGTGAACAATATGGAAGTTATCCCATGTTTTATCGTGATCGCTGGGGTGAGAAGCCACTTAACAGAAATACAGCAACTCCTGGTCGTGTTGTCAAAATAAACAGTACCGGCAAAATTGGTGAAGTTGTTTCTATCAATGGAGACCAGGTTGTGGTGGGCGTTGGTGGACGCGATGTCAATCAACGTATGAATAACTTGAGCGTTATTACCAACGGTTACCGGTCAAATTCAGAATTCTTCTGGCGATATCAGATAAACCATATGTATATCCGCTACTTCAAATGGCAATTCTGGGGTCGCGATGGAGACAAGTCCGATATTTCTCAACTCTGGGCTATACCATTCCTCCTGGGTTTGGCAGGTCTCGGGCATCATTTCTCCAGGGATTCGCGACGAGCATTCGCTGTGCTCGCACTGTTCATGTTGACGGGTTTTGCTATTCTGCTTTACCTGAACCAGGATGATCCACAACCTCGAGAGCGAGACTATTCATATGTCGGGTCGTTTTACGCCTTCGCGATCTGGATAGGAATTGGAGCGGCTGCCATTCTAGAAAAACTCAAAGACTGGCGTAAAGATTCTCCTGTCTTTCTGGGTTCAGCTGTGGCAATTATGCTACTGGTTGCACCAGCGAATATGCTTAAAGCCAACTATCATACCCATGATCGTTCTGGAAACTATGTCGCCTGGGAATATTCCTATAACTTGCTTAATACCTGCGAGCCCGATGCGATCATTTTTACAAATGGAGATAACGATACCTTCCCACTCTGGTATTTACAGGAGGTAGAGGGTATTCGTAAGGATGTGAGGGTGGTCAACTTGAGCCTGTTGAATACACCCTGGTACATCAAACAATTGAAAAACATGGAACCGAAAGTTCCCATTAGTCTGGAAGATGAAGAAATTGAAGGCATGGGTCTATGGAGATGGGAAGAACGGGAGATGACTATTCCTGGGCCAACGACTTTTCTGGATAAGCCAGAATCTGGGTCACTGGAACAAGGCTCAGCTGGAATTACCTGGAATTTGCAGCCAACAATCTCTCGCCAAAAAAATCAGCAAACCGGCAAACTCATGGGTGGTCTCAGAGTACAGGATATCATGATTTTTGACATCTTGCGGATGAATGAGTGGAAACAACCCATATACTTTGCAGTGACCGTATCGCCCAGCAATCAGATTGGTCTGGGAGAATTCCTGCGGATGGATGGACAGGCTTATCAACTGATGCCCTATAAAGTTGGTTTGAGTATTGATGTGGATGTCATGTATGATAAAATCATTGATACCTATCGCTATACCAACCTGGATGATCCTGAAGTTTACTATCCACCCAATGTCCAGCGTCTATTGCAAAATTACCGCAAGGGTTTCCTCCAGCTCGTATATGAATATGGACTTGAGGGTGACGAGAATCGTGAAAAGGCACTACATGTTCTCCATAAAATGGACGAACTGGTTCCTGATGAAACCATCCCTGTGACATATATGGATCTCTATCTTCAAATAGCTCAGATGTATTACCAGCTTGAAGATGATTCCAGCGCCTATCGCTATATGGAAAATGCCTTTAAGCACGGCCGTGAAAATGTACCTCTCATGGAACGGGTCAAGGTTGCTTCCATCTGGAATGACCTCTTTGACGAGACTGAGAGAAGCCTGGAAATCTTGCTTCCTCTTAGCATGGAGGCTCCCATGAATGCACAGCTCATCTATGAGATTGCTCGTGCCTATGTGAAAGATGGTAACGCCATTGAGGGGGAAGAATGGGTCACTCGTCTGGCTACACTGGCACCCATGGCTAGAGAAACACGTACCCTCCAGGATATGGTCACTAAGCTAAAGGTCGACTCGACAGATTCATAATTTGCTATCCTGATATGCAAAATAAACTCAAAGCCCCGGATTAATTCGGGGCTTTTTTATTTACACCGTACAGGTGATGTTCATGTTTATTTCTTGATATTAATCTTTAGATTAAGCACCAACCCCAGGAGATTCATTTGAATAGAAAAAGCCCTAGCTGCAATGCCAAGAAAACGGGTCGTCCATTGATGGAATATGACTCAAAGGCCGAGGCTAATTCTGCAGCTAAGCATGCCAATCAAAATTATGGTGGAAATAACCTGGTTCCCTACAAATGTGTTAAATGTGGGTTCTGGCATCTCTCTCCAGAAGACCGGCAAACCCCCAGCAAAACCTGTACAATCTGTCGTGGTGCTGACGGTGCTTTGAAAGAGTCCTATGCTACTGAGCGTGACGCCCTAAGACGAGCGGGCCATCTTCGTAAGGAGCAGGGTGTCAAGTTAAACGTCTATGAGTGTGAGCACGGTAATGGTTGGCATTTAACTAAGAATTCTATCTAGCTTTCAAGTGGATCTATGCTGGGTTGCCATTGATACTCTCTTAAGGGAATCACACCAGCAGCAGTAAATACTACCCCCTCACTCTCCAATAATTTCCGTTGAACGGCACCACCCATTTCCAGATTTAAACTGATTTTACCCTGGGCATTGATCACTCGGTGCCAGGGAATGTCATCGGATGGAACAGCATGGAGAGCATAGCCGACTTGTCGGGCTTGACGGTAATAACCAGCCAGAGTGGCAATCTGCCCATAAGTGGCAACTTTACCCACAGGGATCTGCTTCACCACGGAATAAATCTGTTCCCATTTACTTTGTTTGGTCATATGGACCTGATTTATTGGACATTGAGTTTGCCTTTACTGAGCACTTCGGCTCCGCTCGTAAATTTTCCGTTGAATTTTCGAAATGCCCGTGAGTTCAGAGTCCCCAGGTTTCGAGAGCACTTCGATAAACTCAGTATACCACCTCAACCTTCGAATGCCTTACTCAACCCTTTGGAGGGTGAGGATGGTTTTAAATTTGAGGTAGCCCTCATCTCGGGTACCATCGTGAGCCACATTATCCAATATCTGTAAGCGCATCACATCACCTTGGATATCGCACTGATAAACGGCTTTCCCACCTACAAAAGCTGGTGTCTTTGCTACCTCAACATGGGTAGTTAACTCCGAACCAGACAATTCATAGCCACCCGTATTAGTCACAATGGAATTGTAACTTTGAACTTTCTCTGCATCGTTCGGGTGCCATTGATCGGCATAGGCTTCTTGTTGAACCCTGCCTGGCATCCAGGTCATACTGTAGTGGTCCTCGGTAAAAATGAAGAGACCGGGGAGTGCGGGATCAATGGTCGTGACATCGCCACCTGACACATAAACGACAGTCAATATTTTCCACACACCAACGATAGTATTCCCCATGTTACTAGCCCTTCTTTTTCTTGCGGGATTTGCGCTTCTTCTTTTTAATAAGGTGTCGGTTCTCATGGAAAAAACTGGCCATAATTTTTGAAACCGAAACGGGAACGATCCTTTTAATCGCTTGTTTGGGAGTCAACAATTTACGTTTCCGAAAATGTTTTTCATCCCACTTGTCTTTGAGCTTAGTGACCTCCATGTAATAGAGGCGTACTTTATACCTGCCACCAAATTTTTCGTAGGTATAAGTTCCAATTTCATCAGGAAGAACTTCTCCCTTGATACCCGCTTCTTCCAGAGCCTCTTTGGCCGCAGACTCCTGTGCTGTAAGCTCCCAGTCTATAGATCCTTTGGGAATAATCCAACGCTTGCTGCCACGGGCGGTAATCACAACCACTTTCCCTTTATATACAGGAATCACTCCGGACTGTTTAAAATACTTCTGCTTTATTTTTGAGGACATCTATGCGAAGGCGTATGGGTTAAGGTTTTCTTAACTCAGCAACTCGCTTGACCAAACTACCATCTTCCAGATAGCGATACAGGTCCTTACCGGGACATAATGTCTCTGTATAGTCCTTATGACTCTTGATCAGATCATTTGATACACCATACTTATCTGCCAGAGTTGCTGTCAACAAGGCGAGTTGTTCAAACTGGGTTTTACTGAGGATCTGGTGCTCATAGTTGCCCATGACACAAATCAGGGCATGTCCACGTACATCATAGTCCGTATTTGTATCTCCTGGATATTCGATGGGGCGTGCTTCATATATTTTCCCCTGTAAATCAATCATATAGTGATATGGATTATCAATCCAGTTTTTATCAGAACGGCTCCAGGATTGTAAACCAATCAAATATTTAATGACATCCTTGTCTTCTGAGAAGTCCTCTCCACCGTGATGGATAGTAATATATTTGATCTCATGAGTGAGAATGGTATCGGTGAGAGGCACCCAGCCCCATTCGGCGCGTGTGACAATTTCAAGTGAGTGGGGGGATGCTGGTTCTAGTGATGGTTTAGACACAGTTTCAACCTGTGGGGCACAATAGGACAGGAAGAGTACGGCAATAAGAACGTGGAGTATTCTTTGGGTCATTTTTTTAATTCCTTCTTTGATTATAAGGTATTGGGAGACTGCCCTGAAGTCATCATATTTATGGCCTTTCGGGAACGTCTTATCTTGGTTTCATCTCTTTTCGCATTGCTTATCCAGAGGAGGTATTGTTGGCGATGAGCCGGGCTCAATTTATTCCAGATTGCATTCGCAGCTTCTGATTTTTCCAATTCAATGATAAACACCTCTGGCACTTCAGAGATAATGGGGTGTTCACGATTCAAAGCCCACTCTCCTGATTGTTTGGCGATATCGATCTGTCTCGCGCCTGCTGGTGTTATAAGACCCTGAGCTTGCAACTCTATCACACGCCTTTTGTTCAGCTCGGACCATCTGCTAACTGATTTCCGTGGGGTAAATTTTTGCATGTAGCGATCATCATCTATCCCCTGTATCAAGCTATCCACCCATCCAAAACAAAGCGCCTCCATATTGGCTTCAGCCTTGGTTAAACTTGGCTTGTCTGTGTGCTTTTTATAGTAGACCAACCAGATTTCATTGAGATCTGTATGGTGTTTTTCCAACCACTTCCGCCAGATAGCACGAGAACCTGGATTGACAGTGACCTTATTGTTTATTGTTACATATTTCATTTAAAGCTCATTAAAATATAATTATTTGAAACCAAAACGCCTGTTCAAAATATCACCCCCAAAGCTGTACTGGACTCTCGATTCCCCCAGTAGCCTTATAGAGTATATTTCAATTTCCCCAGAGCATTTTCGGAGTATTTTTATTGCACAATAGGAGTCCTCAATGCGGATAGTTTCATGGAATGTTAACGGTATTCGTGCCGTGGTTAAAAAAGGTTTTTGGGATTGGTTTAATCTGGATACACCAGACATCATGTGCTTTCAGGAAACCAAGGCACAACCTGATCAACTGGATGAATCGTTGATAAACCCTCTGGGTTATCATGCCTACTATCATTCGGCAGAACGCAAAGGTTACAGCAGTGTGGCGACGTGGTGTAAAACAGAACCCCTTTCGGTGGAAACAGCAATTTTGGATGATGCCTTCAATCGTGAAGGTCGTATTGTTCTCACCGAACATGAAAAATTCTATCTGTATAACGTTTATTTTCCTAATGGACAAAAAGATCAGGATCGTCTCGATTATAAATTGCGCTTCTATGGTGCCTTACAAGAGCACATCCGTGAAAAGGATAAAATCAAACCTGTGATCATCGTAGGAGATTTTAATACCGCTCATACAGATATTGACCTTGCTAGACCTAAACCAAATGCAAAGACTTCTGGATTTCTCCCTGAAGAACGGGTTTGGGTTGACCGTTATCTGGATACGGGGTTTGTTGATACTTTTCGCATGGAACATCCTGGAGCAAAGGGTTATTATTCCTGGTGGAGCTTCCGTGCCAACGCTCGTGTGAATAACGTGGGCTGGAGAATCGATTACTTCCTGGTGAGTGAAAAAATTGCTGCTGCTGTAGATGCCTCTCGGATTCATCCCAATGTGACTGGGTCTGATCACTGCCCAATTAGCCTTGTCCTAAATGTTTAAATATCGAATATGTAACCAGCATTTAGCTGCGAAGTTCACCAAGCTCAGGGTGCTTTGCGGTTGGACTATGAATCTGTCAATGTCAAGTCTGTCTGTAGATTAATGCCCGAATTGCCCGAAGTAGAGACCGTAGTACGAGGTTTACAGAACACCGTTGTGGGTGAGTCCATCATTGATCTGGAAGTCCCCTGGGAAAAAGCCCTGGTGGCTGATGATCCTTATGAATCGATAGTTGGTAAATCCATCACGGGGATCCGACGTCGAGCCAAATATATAATCATAGATTTGGACCAGGGCGCACTGCTGGTCCATTTGCGCATGACGGGTAAACTCACACCCGTAGCACCTGAAAAACATGTGACAGTCATGCTACACTTTGAAACAGGGAACACCTTGTATTTTCAAGATACACGGAAATTTGGACGGATGGAGTACGTTAACAATCCAATGGAAAAATTGGCTCATTTGGGGCCAGAGCCACTTGCAGACGATTTCACTCCGGAAGTCTTCTACAAAATGTTACGCAGCAAAAACCGGCAAATCAAACCACTTTTGCTGGATCAGACTTTTTTAGCCGGACTGGGAAACATCTATGTGGATGAGGCACTTTTCCAGGCGGGGATTCAACCTTTGAGCATTGCTGCTTCTATTCCTAAAAGGCAGTCGATGAGCCTGCACGCTGCCATTCAATCGATACTATCAGCCAGCATCAAGGCCCAGGGAACCACGATTCTAAATTTCAGTCATGGGGAAAATGAGAGTGGAACCTATCAGGCGGCTTTGCAGGTATACGGTCGCAAAGATGAGCCTTGCCTTGTTTGTGAAACTCCCATAACCAAGATTACTGTTGGTCAGAGAGGTACACATTTTTGCTCGAGCTGTCAGAGTCTATTTAAAGCTAAACGGTAGAGAAACCTGCTGAAGAGAATTCAGGATAATCTGAATTTATACGATGGGATGTGAGACTTATCGACAAGTAATTTATGAAGTTGTCGGTGCTTCCACCTTATAGATAAATACCAGGAGTCCAGCTACCACGAAACTCAAGGAAAGGGCATAGAGTGGTATCGTTCCAAAGGCTTCTACTAATAAACCGGCAACTGAAATATATACAACAATGAATGGGGCAACAGCCGTATCCAGAGCGGCATAGTAGAGTTTTCTGTCCCCCAGTTCTCCGGCAAATTCATAAACAAAGACCATAAAAGAAGATTGACCAGCACCAAACCCCATCCCCACGAAAACAAAAGCAAGATAGGCCATCCATGGCTCAGTGGCTAAAATCGCAGTGAGCCCTGCTAAAAGATGACCAATAAAGAATCCGCTGATGGCCATTTTGCGGCCATAAATGTCACCAATATATCCAAACACAATATTGAAAATGGCCTGACCCACAACCAGGAAGAAGGTGAAGGTGCCCGCCGAACTCAAGGGCAAATCAAATCTGCTCTGTAAATCAACCCCATAAAAAGCCAGGGGCATCATGGTCGCTGCTGCCAGTGCTCGACTAAAGATATAATTACGGAAGTTTCTGTCCTGTGTATAAATGGTTTTTAGGCGTTTCCACCAACGATCAACTTGTTCCTGCTTAAGTGGTGGAGGATGAATGACCCTCATAAAAATGAAAAAGGTATTGCCCGCCAGGATTGCCAGGGTCATGATGAGGAAGGCTACCCCAAAATTGCTGGGAAAACTCAAGGAATCCATGGAAAGAACCTCTTTAAGTACATAACCACCGACCATCCCCAGAATGGCATTGACAGTAAAAGTGATACCAAAAAATCTGCCGCGACGACCTGCCACTGTCACAGAAGCCAGAAAATCAGCCCAAACAGGGACCAGAAAGCCCACACCCAATGACCAGATGACCCACAGAATCAAATAGATCATAATGCCCGTCTGGCCAACAAACTCAAAATAGTAAAATGCCAGACCAATTAGAAAGGCGATGGGAGCCATGGCAAAATGTAAACCGATATTTAGCCATTTTATGTGCGGAGACTGGTGAAAGAGGTTGGCTGATAGCAATTGGGGTAAAGCAACCAACAAAATGAATCCGCCAGGGATCAAACCAAGAATAAAGGCAGATGCTCCCATCTGCGCCAAAAACATGGGGATAACTGAATTCATATTGTGAAAGGCCATAGCAAAACCCCAGAAGCCTTCACCGGCTGCATTGAAAAGTGTATTCTGGGTATGAATCTGCTGTGAGTTCTGGCTTTGCATGCCTGGAATGTAATCCCCGCAAGGGATCAAATAATATTTTGATTTGGAGCCGCAAAATGAAAGATTGGAACATCAAGAAGCAGCGAAAAGAGACGGAGAAAAGCGTTATGTCCATTTTTATCGATTCTGCAAACCTAACCCACGTAAAAACAGCCCTGGAACTAGGGTGGGTTAAAGGCATCACCACCAATCCCCTGCTTCTGGCTCAATCAGAGATGAAAGCTTCAGTTTTGTTGAAAACACTCAAAGAACTGAGCGATGGTCCCATCTTTTATCAGCTCACATCTGATACATTTGAGGCATCTGTAGCAGAGGCACATCAATCCCTGGAAATTCTTGAGAAGCAACTCGTGGTTAAGCTACCGCCTACAGAGCTCGGTTTTCGGCTGTGCTCGGAATTATCATCACGAATGGCCTGTTGCCCCACGGCTATCTACTCTGCTGCACAGGCACTTGTTGCCCGAGAAGCAGGAGCCCAGTACCTGGCAGTTTATGTCAACCGCGCAACACGTTTGATGGGTGATGGACTGAAATTACTGGAGGAAATTTCTAGAGTTTTAGAAAATAGTTCGACTCGACTTCTTGCTGCCAGCCTGAAATCGCCCCTGGAGGCCAGTCAGGCATATTCAGCAGGAGCACAAGACTTAACACTCCCCTATCAAACCCTCATGGAAATGACCAAACATCCCCTAAGTGATGAGGCAATCAAGCAGTTTCAAGATGGGGGAAAAGGGCTAAACCAAACCTAACAGGATTGAACGATATTTCGTTTCAGCGTCATCTGAGCGACTCAGCAGAATTACAGGCACGCTGGCTCCAACCATCACACCTCCCACTTTGCATCCGCCCAAAGCAGAAAGCCCTTTGACTAGATGATTGGCAGCCGTTGTATTGGGCATCAGAAAGACATCTATTTCACCTGATATCTTCGAATTCAGACCTTTCTTTTGGGCCGCTTCACGTGATAGTGCTACATCTGGAGCAATGGGTCCTTCAATTGAAACCGTTTTAGATAAGTGCTTAACTACATTTCGGGCGATCACTGTTTCAGGAATTTTATCGCTCACAGTCTCCACCAGGGCCATCATACCAAAATGAGGACGATCAAGCCCCAACAGTTTCAGGTACTGTGTGATATTCCCTACCATTTGCTGGAAAACATGCTCATCAAGATGAAGATTTATGCCACCATCACTTACAAAGAGAAGCTTGTGATAATGGGGAGATTCGATAACAGCAATGTGGTTGAGGAGTTCACCTTGTCGCAGACCTGTGTCCTTATCCAGGATGGCTCGTAGCAAATCACCTGTCTGAATCTTACCCTTCATCAACAAATCTGCATTGCCAGCATGTATATGCTGGATTGCATCAAGGGCTGGCTGCTGACTGTCAATAATTTCGAAACCTGTGATGCCAGGGGGAATAAGTGATTCAATTTTACGGGAATTACCAAACAGAATGAAGTGTGCAAGACCTTCTTGCTGGGCCCTAATCGCTGCTTGAATTAAGACTGGATCCTCAGCGGCAACCAGAGCTACCCGCTTTGGTTTAGAATCCTTGATAAATTTATGAAGCGCTTTAAAACCAGATATCATATCCAATTCCAGTAATTAACAAAAAGTGCGGCTGACTTCGACAAGCTCAGCCATCAGTCCTTTTCTGGACGTTGAGCGTGTCGAAACGTCAATTAATTGATTTATTCTCCCAGAAATGAGCGAATTCCAAACTTTACCAGAAGCTGTTGGGTATCGATATCGTCTACATCGGTACCCTTTTCGAAATTGTATTCAGCTTCCACGGTGAGACCCACATTTTTGGCGAGATTTAAAAGGAGACCTGCGCTAGCGACGAGACCCAGTTCAGATTCATCTCTATATAATTCTTCATCATTAAAAAGAGTTTTATTAACCAGATAATTGGCTCCACCCTTGATGAAGGGGGTCAACTCACTCTTCTTGCCACCAAAAAAGAAATAGACCCTCGGTCCCAAGGACATAGTGACCGCTTCCAGAACATCTGGATCATCTTCGTCACCACTCTCTTGCATGGACTTAGCATAACCAAGATCAATCCCAGCAGCAAACTGCGGAAACAGAAACAAGGCCAGGTCCGTGTTAAGCCCCCATACGGAAGCCCTCAAATCTTGACTCAGGTCAGTCTGATAGTTTCCTGCCCCGGAAATCATTATGGTACCGGAAGCTCTTGATGTGGAATAAGAGCTTTGTCCGTATGCAATGCTAAGCATCCCCATGAGACCCAAAGCAACCAGTAGTGTCATTAATTTTTTCATATTCATCTCCTTCTGTTTAATCACTTTTTTTAAATAGCGATGAAAAATAGTTTATCATGTCTTCTTCAGTGTGATTCTTGTCATAGATCCTTGATTTTGCCTTGGTGCTTTCGCTTGTCTCATCACTAGGTGATTCCCCATGCTCCTTATCTAACGTTTTTCCATCCTCAGCATCTAAATCAGGCTCAACAACGCTCGCCTCGCCAGCCTGTTTAAGCATATCGTCCAAAGTGTTTTCGTGCTTCTCGTTACTCTCTTCAAATAACTCATCAAGGTACTCTTCTGAATGAGATTCTGCAAATTCAGTTCCACTAGATGTATCCTCTGCCGGCTTGTGTGGGTCTTCCTTTTCGAGACTATCCTCACCACTTTCATCAACCTGAGTTTCACTCAGATCTGTCAATTGTAATACGTGTGTGTCCTCTGCATGCTCATCATCAAGAATTGAATCACTTTCAGCTTCAGCGGTATCATCTACAGATTCATCCACGGAAGGCTTGTCGTCCAGGGAATGAAAACCAGAAGCATCTGACTCGTCCTCATCTCCGTCCACGCCAATAAATGAGGCCCTTTCAATGGGAGGATCTGGAACATCATTTACCTCGCCTTCAAGTGTTTCCTGTTGATCTGTGTCTTTAGATTCAAGGATGGGTTCAATATCGTCATCATCAGACAAGGGAATGTCGATATGTGCTTCAGAAAGGTCACCGGTGTCTTCTGCAGTCGTCTGATCCTTGTCCGGTTCAAGAAATTCAGCTCTACCTGCATCGTTGTCTTCAGGATCGTTGAATGGATCATCCTGTCCCTCCTGAGCCGAGGAGATGGCATCATCCTCATCTTCAGCAGCGGCAAAATCCTGGCTTTGTGGCTGTGGATCAGGGTTTTCTGCCCCATCAACATCTTCTCTAAATATTTGTGACTGATCCTCGTTTTCCAGTTCCTCGAAATCGTTAGTCTCTGAAGTAGGCGAGTTGAACTTTGTGATAAGGACATCTGCTCTAGTGAAAAGACCCTCTTTTATCATCGGTTGGATTCGTTTGATATATCTATCAATTCTTTTTGTCCTGCCCTGAAACTCCAACACCACCGGTAAGTTCTCAGAGGAACGTAGGATTTTTAACCTGGTAGATTCATCCTGAGTTCCAAAGAAACCTTTATCTCCTATGGTAACTGTTCCACCCGACAATCGGCTGTTGAAAGCAATCTCCAAAAGCAGCTCATATAGAACTATCCCTTCATACTTATCATTTTTACTGATAAAAATACAAAGCTTTTGTCCCAAGTAATCTTCATGCATACTGTAATTCCATTTTCATCATCACAATCTAGCGATGCTATCACCAGCCCAAACAACAATAAGTGTTCCCACAATATTGGTCAGAAGATTAAAGATCATCATCGTTCCTGAACTTACTTATTTGAACATTTGTCTTAGTAACTAGCCCTTCTTTAAGCATGGGTTTGATTTGATCAAGATAGGTATCAATTTTATGGTTTCGTCCAACAAACTCAAGGATCAGAGGTAAGTTTTCAGCCAGACGTAATATTTTCATCGAGCGAATTTCACCGTGTGCGCCAAATCCTTCTCTCCCCCGAATAACAGTGCCCCCGGACAATCCATTATCTAATGCTATCTCAAGCAGTAGCTCATACAATACACGCCCCTGATACTTATCATCTTCGCCGATAAATATACATAGCTTTTGTCCGGTGTAATCTTCATTCATGATGACCCCCAGCCTACCATTGTGGTTGTTCATTAAAACTTCACAACCTGCCTGCGCATAGCTGTACTGCCTACGTAGCGCTTCGGTGTAGTGGACCTTCGGCGAAGGCAGGCGAACAAGACGAATGATACGAATTATTAACTATAATTCAAATTACTTCGTTAATTTAGTTTTTACGTTGTGAAAAGAGAAAGCCTTGGAGCAAAACGTTATTCTTAGAATCCAATCACGGCAACTCAGTATGAATCACCACAATTTAGCGATACTTATCCCTGCCCACACAGCAATCAGTGTACCGGCTACATTGGCCAGAATATTTAAACCGGCAAACATCCAGGCCCCACTTCGCATGAGATTGAGCGTTTCCAACGAGAAGGTTGAGTAGGTGGTAAACGCACCTAACAATCCTACCAGCAGAAACAATCTCAACTCCTGATTCACCATCATCTTTTCAAGGAACAGGGTAGCGAAGAGACCTAAAATGAAACTTCCCAGTACGTTTACTGATAGCGTCCCATACGGAAAATGGTTTCCAATTCGTTGAGCCAGGCCACTGATCCAATAGCGTCCGATGGCACCTAGAAAACCACCCAGACCAATCGCCAGAATTTTGCTTAACTCCATGCTCTTATTGCTCCACTTCATCGGGCAATGGAATCAAAAAGACTTCCTCACACACCACAGGTTTCACGCTTTTAAAATACAACCACCCCGCAGCAAAGAGCACGACCGAAACGATAATCCAGGTCGGCCCCAGATCGGCCAGGGTAGATGTCTCTTCATCTAAACCTATAAATAGTCCCGAAAATGCTGATAGATTAAATAAGGCGTGGGTGAGCATGGGAATAAGAATATTTCCCGTCTTAGCCATGAGCCAAGCCAGTAAAAAGCCCAATGCGATTAGCTCCAGCATGGCTGGAAAGTAAAACAGGTAGCCCACATGGAAGAGGGCGAAAATGACGGTGGGAATCACCAAGGCTGGTATGAGTGATCCAAAATGATAGAACAGGCTTTGTTGCAGGAGACCCCTGAAAAGGAATTCTTCAACAATTGGAGCAACCAGGACTGCCGCAATAATCAGCACGACATTGGCAAGAATTCCTCCGTCGAACAGGGTTTCATCCAGAGCCTGTAAAAAGTCAGGTACCGGGAAATATGGCAATATGAGGACCTCAAATACAGATACCAACCCAATGACACCACCAATAAATAATACTGACATTGCCACGGTTACTGGAGATACCTTTTGAAGGGGCAGAACTTCAATGAAGTTAATTTTGCGTTGGCTTAAAATGTAGAGTGGTGGAAGCAAAATAACAATTTCACTAAAAAGCATTACGAGTCGATCCAGGAGTTCGCTATTTTCTAATCCAGAAATCATACTCTGGAGACTTAGACCGACAAATAAACCTATAAACATACTGGATGCGACCATGAGGTAGGCTTCGCGTGTATTAAATATATGGAATGAAAATCGTTTCAATCGCTGAGCTCTTTATTGATAATATTTAGCGTTCCAGAGACAAAAAAGGGGTGAAAATGAAAGTTGAGACAACAACCATCACTTTCACCCCATTTAGTCTTGTCAGAAAGTCAGCTTATTCTTTGATAACCCAGACTTTGACTTCAGCTTTGATCTCTGTGGCAACCTTTATCGGAACATTGTAAATGCCCAGTGCTTTGAGAGGTTCCTCAAGCAGGATGTCACGTTTGTCAATCTCAAAGCCTTTAGCAGCCAGTAATTCTGCTATATCGGCAGCAGTTACAGCACCAAAAACCTTATCCTCCTCACCAACCTTCACTGAGGTTTCGAGGGATAAATTTCCGAGCTTGGCAGCCATTTGCTCGGCCTGTGCAGTAGCACGGGCATTGCGATTAGCCTTTAATTTCTTCTCTTCTTCAAAGACACGAGAGAAACTACGGGTTGCTGGATAAGCCAGTTTTTGTGGAATCAGATAATTGCGGGCATAACCATCTTTTACATTGACGGTTTCGCCAGCCAGGCCCAAGGTTTCGATATCTTCACGTAGAATAATTTTCATGATCAGACCCTCTCTCTTAGGCGTTCTTTACGTCATTGGTATATGGCAGTAATGCAATATTCCTGGCGCGTTTGATAGCTGTTACCAGCCCTCTTTGATGCAGGGAGCAAGTACCTGTGATACGACGAGGTAAAATTTTGCCCTGCTCTGTCACGAAGCGACGTAGCATAGAGGGGTTTTTGTAATCAATTTCCATTTTCTTGTTTTCACAGAATTTGCAAATCTTTTTTCTATAGGTGAACATTCTCATATTGAATACTCTCTTTCTCTAATCCGGCCGATTACTCTGCGTCAGCAGGCTTTTCAGCTTCTTCTTCAGGTGTTTCATCTGCGGATTCTTCAACTTCAGCTTCGGGAGCTGCAGGTTCTTCAGCCACTTCTTCTTTGGCAGCTTCTTCGGCAACTTCTTCAGTTGTTTCCTCAGCAACTTCAACCGGTGTCTCTTCAATCACTTCGGCTGTCTCAGCATTTTCCTCGGCTGCTTCAGCAGCAACTTCAGCCACATCTTCAACTACTTCGTCGGAAGTTTTTTCAGCTGGTGCTGGTGCTTCTTCCTTCTCATAGCGTCTTGGTCTACTACCATCTCTGGAATCTCTGCCACCAGGGCGTCTTCCACGATCAGCTTCAAAAGCTTGAGGAACAGAAAGTGTCTCAAAATCAGGGAATTCATCTAGACGGATCGTCATGTAATGCAGGACACCTGATTCAATTTCAAACTCACGAGCGAGCTCAGATATATCTGGATTTTCGCCCTTAAAATGCATTAAAACATAATTCCCATAACGTTCTTTATCGATAGCGTAAGCCAGTTTGCGTTTGCCCCAATGCTGGGTGTTTGCAAGCTCGCCACCTACGTTCTTCAGGACTTCTTCCACTCTTGCAACAACGGCGGAGATTCCTTCACTATCAAAGTTGATATTTACAATATAAAGGCACTCATACTTTTTCAAGAGCGAACCTCCTTATAGACCTATGGTTGCAATCAGTGGTGCAATGACCAGTGATACAACCGACATTAATTTTATCAGAATATTCAGTGATGGACCGGAGGTATCCTTGAAGGGATCTCCTACGGTATCACCAACAACGGCAGCTTTGTGAACTTCGGAACCTTTACCATATTTTGTTCCGTTAATCTCAACTCCGTCCTCTACCATTTTTTTAGCATTGTCCCAGGCACCACCAGCATTGGACTGGAAGATGGCCATGAGAACACCTGTTACCGTCACACCAGCCAACAAACCGCCCAGAGCTTCAGCACCAAATATATATCCTACAACTACAGGGGTCAGAATGGCTAACAGACCCGGTAGCATCATTTCTTTAATAGCAGCTTCAGTGGAAATAGTTACACACTTTCCGTATTCAGCTTTGCCATCAGCAGCATCAAAGATCTTTTTGTCTTCGGCAGACATTTCCTGGTCTTCTTCATACTTGTTCATCACAACCAAGGCTGCAGCGAGCTCCGGAATGGATTTAAACTGACGACGCACTTCTTCAATCATGGCCATTGCAGCTCGACCAACAGCACCCATGGCCATTGATGAGAAAACAAAGGGCAGCATACCACCGACAAACAAACCAGCCATAACTGTAGGATCAGTAATACTAATACTCATGGGATCTCCACCACGGATAACTTCGACCGTCGTCCGAAAGGCAGCGAAAAGAGCCAGTGCAGTCAGTGCAGCAGACCCAATTGCAAAACCTTTACCTACGGCTGCTGTGGTGTTACCCACTGCATCCAGCTTATCGGTACGCTTGCGAACTTCAGGTGGCAACTGAGCCATCTCAGCAATACCACCGGCATTATCAGAGATAGGACCATAGGCATCGATGGCCAATTGCATTCCAGTGTTTGCCAACATTCCCAGGGCTGCCATGGCAATACCATAGAGTCCTGCAAATTCAAAGGCCGCCATAATACTAGCAGCGATGATCAGTACAGGGATAGCAGTTGACTGCATTCCAACACCGAGACCGGCAATCAGGTTTGTGGCAGCACCAGTAGCTGATTGATTTACGATGGAGTTTACAGGGCCTGTATTTGTTCCCGTATAGTGCTCGGTGATAAATCCAATACCTAGACCAGCAGCCAGACCAATAGTGCTAGCCCAGAATACGCCATAGCTGGTATATTCTACACCGCCCAATGTAAAGGTCGCTGGTAACATCATGGTGATCATGAAAAACATCACCACAACCATGATACCGGATGAGCCGAACTCACCAATATTGAGACCCTTCTGCGGATCACCACCCTCTTTCACTGAGACCAAAAAGGTGCCAACGATAGAAACAAAGATACCTGCAGCCGCAATCAGCAATGGCAGAAACACAAATTCAGGGGCCAGGGCGCCACTCACCATAATGGTAGCACCTAAAACCATTGAACCCACTATTGAGCCCACATAGGATTCAAAAAGATCAGCACCCATTCCAGCAACATCGCCAACGTTGTCGCCAACGTTGTCAGCTATCGTGGCAGGATTCAGAGGATGATCCTCGGGAATTCCGGCTTCAACTTTTCCAACCAGGTCAGCACCAACATCAGCAGCTTTGGTATAAATACCACCACCAACGCGGGCAAATAAGGCAATGGAACTGGCTCCCAATGAAAAACCGGAAAGCACAGACATCACCATGTTCAAATCAGTAAATATCTCGCGATAGATTAAAAACAAGCCACCGAGTCCAATAACACCAAGACCAACAACACTCAAACCCATAACAGAACCACCAGCAAAGGCAACTCCCAGGGCTTTAGCAAGACCCGTCCGGGCTGCTTGTGAAGTACGGTAATTTGCTTTGGTTGCCACACGCATGCCCAGGAAGCCAGCCAAACCTGAGGCCAGGGCTCCTACAACAAATGATGCAGCTACGAGAGGACTTTTTCCCTCACCGCTATTAGCAACACCCAATAGAATGGCTACAGCGACAATGAAGATCGCCAAAACGCGATACTCAGCTTTCAAGAAAGCCATGGCACCATCAGAAATATGCTTGCCGATAAGCTTCATCTTTTCAGAACCTTCATCCTGCTTATTGACCCAGCCTGTTTTCCAAAACGCAAACGCCAAGGCAACAAATCCCGATACGGGGACCCAGATCATCATTTCACTCATATTAATTTTCCTCCTCTAAATCCTCAGCCTGAGCTTTACGGGGATTGATATTGAAGCGATTCATTGCATTATCAATATCATCTTTCAGCCAATACTCGAGAGCATCAGCCGCCTTACCCAACTGCTCGGGGAGAACATTTAAATCATCTTTAGAATAATTCTCTAAAACAAAATCTTCAGAAAGTCGTCGCCCTTGATCTCCACCAATACCCATACGAGTGCGTGGGAAGCTTGTGTCGCTCAAGTGCTGGATGACCGATTGCATACCCCTGTGAGTCCCAGCACCACCCTGCTTACGCAGACGCAGTTCAGGGAAGAGTATATCAAGATCATCAAAAACGATCATGCAGTCTTCTACTTCGATTTTGAAATAATCTGTCAAATGACGTACGGCCTGACCACTGTTATTCATATATGTGGTTGGCTTCATCAGGATTGCATCCCGCTGGGCACTTTTTGCGAACACATAATTACCCTTGCCTGGCTTGAAGCTGATCTGCCAACGTTGGGCAAGTTCATCAATGACCATAAAACCAGCATTGTGTCGGGTGTTAACATACCGACTCCCCGGGTTTCCAAGGCCAATGATTGCTCGCAGCACAATACGTCTCTTTGATACCGATTAACTATTCGTCACTACTCTCTGTATCAGATTCTTTTTTCTCACCATCTTCTGATTCTGATCCTTCTTCATCCTCGAATTCCAGATCCTCTTCATCAACTTCAACAACAGGTTCTTCCATTTTCTGTGGTATAACGACTGAGATGATGGTGATATCTTCGGCGAGGAGCACTTCATAGACATCACTCTGGATGTCACTGGCGTGGATACCATCACCGATATTTAGAGCAGAAACATCGACTTCAATGGAATCAGGTACATCTTCACCCTTACAGCGAACTATAATTTCGTGAATGGGCTGTTGGAGAACGCCACCTTCCTGTACGCCAATTGCGAGTCCGTTTGCTATAACAGAAACTGGAATCTCAATGATGTCGCGAAGACGGACACCGAAAAAGTCCATATGCAGGATTTTATCAGTTACGGGGTGCCATTGGACATCTTTCACCATGGCACGTCGTTGTTCGCCATCAATAGTGATGTTAAAAATTTGTTCTCCTGAATGCAGGGCTTCGCGCAGATGTGTTTCGGTCATGACATAGGACTGGGCTTCTTCGCCACCTGAATAGAAATTCACTGGGACAAAGCCTTTCCTGCGGAGTGCTTTTGCAGCTCTCCGGCCAAATTCACTTCTCTGCTCAATCTGCAATTCAAAACGTTCTTTTTTCTTTGCTTGAGCCATTTTTACTTCCTTTATCTCTTTATACTAAATATCAAATAAAACACTGATTGATTCTTCGTTATGAATCCGTTGTATCGCCTCTCCAAAAACCGGAGCCACACTCACTGGTATCAGTTTATCCATATGTTTTTTTGAGTCGATATGAATAGTGTCTGTAATCAGAATGCGATCAATCGGTGCCTTTTTCAAGCGTCTGATTGCTGGACCAGAAAGCACTCCATGTGTGACAGCAGCATTTACTGATTGAGCTCCCATGGCTCGGGCTTTTTTCGCCGCCGCCACCATGGTACCTGCTGTATCAACCATATCGTCCATGATTAAAACATTTTTTGCACCTACTTTACCAATGAGATGCATGACCTCAGCCTTGTTGTGTGCAGGTCGACGTTTGTCAATAATCGCTAAACTCGCATTAAGCAGCTTTGCATATGATCGGGACATGGGAACAGACCCGATATCGGGAGCCAGAACGACCATATTATCGAGGCCAAGGTTCTGAATCGCCCCAACCAATACTTTTTTGGAGTAGAGGTGGTCGAAGGGAATGTTAAAATATCCCTGAATCTGACTGCTATGGAGGTCCATGGAAACGACCCGATCTGCACCAGCAGTCTGTAGCAGGTCAGCAAACAATTTTGCACTGATGGGTACACGTGGTTGATCTTTACGATCCTGTCTCGCATAGCCATAATATGGAACCACAGCCGTTACCCGTCGAGCCGATGCTCGTTTGGCAGCATCCAACATCAACAACAACTCAATCATGTTGGTGTCAGGTGGATTGGTGCTCTGAATAATAAATACATCTACACCACGAATATTTTCATCAAAACGAATCCATAATTCACCATCGCTGAAGGGCTCGATGGTCATTTTTCCTAAGTCCATATCCAGATACTTGGCAACATCCTTCCCGAACTCGGGATTAGATCGACCACAAAACAGTTTTGGCTTCATTCGCTCGATTTCCGTTTGTTGGTTTACGTTTTTAGTTAGTAACTATTCAAGTCGTCCCATTTCTGACTTTTGTCAAAAATCGGGTACATGTTGACTTGAAATAGAAAGTGTTCCGGGAGGAGGATTCGAACCCCCATGACCAGCTCCAAAAGCTGGTGTCCTACCATTGAACGATCCCGGAAGAAAAAATTCAGTTGACGGAGAGGGTGATCTGGGTATGGTAACGGTTTATAAATATTTCCTGAGCGGCCTGAGCCTGTTCAAGAGTATCAAAGATGCCATACACAGTCGAGCCACTACCCGACAAACTGGCAAAAAATGCTCCGGTATTCAGGAGCTCGTTTTTTAACGTGCCAATTTCTGGATGTATATGAAAAACTACAGATTCAAATTCGTTTTCAAAAAACCGTACCAATGTTGCCTTCTCTAAAAGGCGGCCAAAAGTAAACGGAGCCTTAGGGGGTGTCAATGGTATTTTTAGTGCTTCAAATGCCTGTTTTGTAGAGACCTGAATAGGGGGTATAACGAGCAGGACGACGCCCTCAAAGCCTAACTCCAGTTTTTCTAGTTTCTCACCAACACCCTGTCCATGTTGCAAGCCTCCTTCAATAAAGAAGGGCACATCTGCCCCCAACGCCAAAGCCAGCTCCATCAAGCGGTTGGTTGACAGGGGAAAACCTGCAATCTGATTCAAGCCCTTGAGTACTGCTGCACCATCGGCACTCCCACCGCCAATTCCAGAGCCTGGTGGGACTTTTTTCTCAAGGGATACCCTTACAGGAAGCGTTTTACCTGTGGCTTCTCTAAATAAGCGCTCAGCATGTAAACAGATGTTGTTGCCACCATCTTCAAAGCTCAAACCTGTCATATTGAAACTGAATTTATCAGCCGCTTCAAAATGAAGGACATCACCCCAATCCAATTCCTGAAAGACGGTATCCAGATCGTGGTAACCATCGGGTCTTTTCTGTAAAACACGCAGAGCCAAATTTATCTTGGTATGGGCTGCGATTGAAAAAGGTGCAAAGGTCATGCGCCAAATTTGGTTTTGGAAATTAAAAACACTACCTTTTTATCTCGTCCCTGGATTGGACAAGCCTCCTGCTGACGTTCTTGCTTTATAGTAGATCGCCCCTATTAATTACATCTATTTATTGACCCATAACTCCCTGGTCAATTGTTAGGGAAACAAAGCCACTCCGACCCGGTCGATACACATCACCCCAGTCGAGATGTTCATGGTAGAGCTGATTGGTCAAGTTATTTACTCCAAGATTGAGCTTCAAGCCGGCCAGGATGTCAATTTCTCCCTTTAGGTCAAGCACCAGGAAGGCCGGAGTTGAATTTTCACCACTCACCTTAGAATTATCGCTTTGCTCTGCGCCTCCCCGTGCATCCAGTTGCATCCAGAAGGCCTGGCTCTGATATGTCAATGAAGCATGGGCTTCCAATGGGGGTATAAGCGGTAAATAATCTGAGTAATCAATCAAACGACTTTTTTCGAAATTCACACCTCCTTGAAAGATGAAGCTGGAGGAAAACCGATGCAGTAGGGACCATTCCAGTCCAGAAATTTGAGCCGCTCCACCATCGACATATTTTTTCCAACCATTCGCATAACTGAAAGCGTCTTCGGTCATGACCTGACCAAAAATATAATGCTTAAAGTTGTAGAGATACAGATTCAGGCTCATGCGTCCACGAGAGGACGTCAAACTATTTTGCCATTCAATTTGCTGACTGGTTTCCACGGGAAGATCTGGGTTACCCAGATAAAGATATCCATCGACCGGATTAAACAGGTAATAACCATAAGCTTCTGAAACAGTAGGCATGCGCTGACCTGATGCAAAAGACAATAATGAGCGCCAATTGTCCATCATATTATAGGAAAAATGAGCATTGGCACTGAGCAAGTGGTCCAGGCGCTGTAGATCATTGCCAGGATAAAAAATGTGAAGCTCATCCCGACCCATTTCATTGGTGGCTTCTGAATGAAATAAATCATAGCGCATAGAAAGGTTAATGTTCAATTTAGGTTTGAGCCTGGATTGATATTCTATAAACTGACCCATATTCCAACGCTCAACTCCAGGCCAGGTTACCATTTCCATGGGACTGGAGTCCTGGGGATACATCACCATATCAGCATAGCTGGATGTCCAATAATAATCACTTCTCAACTTCAATAGACTCTGCTGGTTTCTCCCCAGCAGGATATCAACATAAGATCCTGCCGTGCGGGTAAAGCCCGGCATATCCATATGCATATCCATGAATAAAACGTCACGCTTGCTATCATCCATCCAGTGGTCAATGGCATTACCATATACTTTCCATTCAGCCTTCAATACACTTGGGCTGATCCCATTTGAATTGATGGAGAGTCCTGCCATTCTCAGGCGAGCATAACCGACATCCATTGGCAAGGCTGAATAGCCGACATCGTAGGCATCATCACTAACCAATTCAACGAACAGTTGGCTCTGCTGATTTAAGCGTGTCTTATACCCAAAATTCAGATTCATTTTTTCAAAACCAGTGAAAGCTATGATTTGCTCATCAGCTGCAGCATAATCTTCTGCCTTGCGATAAGCTCCGCTCAAAGACCAACCGCTTCCTGGTGTTTTTCGATACCATGAAAAAGATAATTTCTTTTCCCTTGACCCTTGATCAAGCCCACCTTTTACATGCCAGTTTGATGATTTCGTTAAGGCATATTCCGGTTGATTCATTGTCAAATTCAAGGCGCCACCCACTGTGGATCCATTTTGAATAGAAAGGGCACCTTTACCTATTTCAATTGAATTGAGCGCATCAGCTTCAACATAGGAGGTGATGGGATCCATGCGATCGGTACAAGCACCAAAACTTTTCATACCATTGATGGTAATATTCATCCGACCCCCCGACATACCACGAATGCTAGGCTCCTGAGCATAGCTTCCACGTGCAATCAGACTTACCCCTTCTATCATTGAAATTAGATTTTCAGTAGTAGAGAGGTTGGTCTGTTGGAGATGTCCCAGCATGTGTCCCGTGGTTCGTTCTCCTTGAACCGTAACAAAATGTTTGGATTCAATTGTGACCGGTACCAATTCAAAAGCGATGTCCGTAGATTGGTTAGATAAAACCGAGATCCCAAGTGTCGTGGGAGCATAACCAATCATTGAACAGGAGATGATAAAACTACCCTCGGGAAGCAATATAGAAAACAGGCCATCCTGGTCTGTAGCTGACCCAAGATTCGAGTCCTGAACCATAATATTCGCTCCCACCAGAGGCAGGCCCGTGGTCTGATCTATGGCATGACCACCAACCATTCCCGTCTGGGCGACAATATTGCCGCCCAGAATCAGGATGATCAGAATTTTAGAAATTGACTGCATACTGAACCGTACCCAGCTCCTCACTCCCCTGGGAAAATGTAAAGTCAATGGTCCAATATCCGGTCATACTAAAAGCCACACTACCTTCATATTTACCATTTTCTGAATAAACGGGATCAACATTGCCTTCAGATCCATGCCCCATGTCGGGCATTTGAGGATTAATTGAAACAGACAAATCTGCCACCTCAGGGAAACTCATCATGGTTTGCTTTTTATGCACCGTGATGATGAGATCGTTTAAGCCCACTTTAGGTTCTTCCAAACCGTTAAGTGTGACGATATAAATCACATCATTTGAATCTGCATCCATAAACACCAGGTTCTTTTTCATGTCGGTTTCCAGTACGGCCAAACTTTCAAACACTACCTGATGTGAAGTGTTGGTTTCCTGGTTTTCAACAAAGACCGTATCATCCCAGGTACCCATCATGCCACTGGCCATGATAAAAACCACTTCGCTTTCAAACAGTCCATCTGAAGTGGATGAACTTCCCTGTCCAGCAATAGGACATGAATGGTTCATGGTTTCCATATGCATGATCGGTTTTTGGGTGATTTGTGCATTTGTGACTTGAGCATCTGATGCTAGATCTGTCAGTTCAAAGTACAGTTTGTTTAAGCCAACCTGGAGAGCCTGGTCAGCATACATATCTACAGTTAATCCATTGTCTACAGCACTACCAATAAGGACAAGATCCTCAGTGGCATCAATCTCTTTCTCGCTATCTTCACACCCCAGAATCATAAATAATGATCCAGCCAGTGCGATAAGCAAAATACGCAGCTTCATTTTACCTCCTGCTAATTGTGTTAAAATTGAGTTAGTTTGTGGTTCTAAGAACCAGATTAACACTCAGGAGGTGGATCAACTTGCTCCATGATAATTGATGTGAACATATTGTTCTGAGAGAGGAATAACTCTGAATATTTGAAGCTCAGCGGGGTGCTGGCTTCAATGGAAAAATGGGGATCAATCCCCAGGTTTAAAACGACAATATTTGCACCGGCTTCAGTAGTTTCTGGAGCCGTTTGTTTAACGATTTGTTTTGCTAAATAGCATTTCCCATTACACTCAAGCTCAGGTTTTGCTTTGTTTTCACATTTTTCAGCCACAATGCGTCGATAATCCACAGCATACTCAATCATCGGTAAGAAGACTGAGCTTAAACCAATACTATATCCAAACAGTACGAAGACTGTCAATAATTTAGTGGTTAATTTAGTCTGTTTCATCGTTGTTATATCTTAGCCTGTGATTTCCAGGACATTAGCTTTTCATGTGATAACACAAAATAGATATCTACTAATGTTGCAAAATGAGGCAGGAATTTTAAACCTGAGTTATCAACTCCTGCCTTCATTTCGCTTGATTACTTTTTATCCAGCAGCAATCAAAAAGACATCATCAATAACGTGAACGACGCCATTTACGGCATCAACGGTACCAAGAATTTTACTACCATTGACGAAGGTACCTTCTTCAGTGACCTTGACATCAACATAATGACCAGTGGCCATATAAAGCTGCATACCATCTTTCAAACCCTCACCCATATATGTTCCAGGAGAGGCATGGGAAGTGATAATTGTAGCCAGTTTGGATTTGTTTTCTGGTTTCAACAAGGTTTCCAGGGTACCCTCTGGAAGTTTGTCAAAAGCTGCATTGGTGGGTGCAAACACCGTCAACGGGCCAGCTCCGACGAGCACATTCTCAAGCTGAGTTGCTACAACCCCAGCTACCAGAGTGGTATGATCAGGACTGCCCAGGGCGATTTGAAGTATGTTTGGATCAGATACATCATCCATCACACCTGCCTGGTTGTGATCTTTTGCGAAACTACTCTCTGCTTTTGCTGTTGCCGTATCCTCACCCGTTGAACAGGCAAAAAAGGCCATCACAATGAGACTCAAAACCAACATGATTCTTACGTTTTTCATTTTATTCCTCCTACTTGATTAAAAAAACATCTAACTATATGATCACTTAGCCTGATTTTTTAAAAACAGGCAACAATGCATCTTGTTTCAACTCACCCAGCGTCTTGTCAAAAAAGGTTGATTTCAACTCCCCTCGAATGTTTCCCCAGACTGAATGGATAGGACACGGATTTTCATTGGAACACTCATGGAGCCCCAGAATACAACGATCAAAAATGTCTTGATCTCCAAAAACCTCCAGAACAATAGATAGGGGCAGGCTATTGGCATGGTCACATAGGTCAATCCCGCCTGTTGGACCCGTGTTCGATTTAAGAATTTCATTTGTGATGAGGATGTTTGCCACCTTGGCAAGCTGGTAATATGAAACCTCAAGATCTTCTGCCACATCCCGGATACGCACATATTGGGACATGGGTTGCCGATCACTGAGATAGAAAATGAGCCTGATAGCATATTCTGTTGATCGAGATAAAATCATCACTTCATAATCCTAAAAGTCTTTTTTTGAAAATGCTCGATAACCCAGCCAAACGGGTGCTGCACACCAGGTCCAAAGTGCTAAAACGGCCACGGCAGATCCAAACATATCTCCATAAAATTTTGCGAAAAGAGCGCCTGTGTAACCCATGAGCGCAGCAATATCAAACTGCAACAACATCAGTATACGTCCAAGATCGATGGGGTTGAACAGGGATAAAATTAAAGTTAGTTTTTCCAGGGGATAATCTTCCAGTGCGAACAGGATAAACAGGATAATACCATCGTAAAGGATGGCAAAAAAGAGCCAGAGAACGATGGTAAAACCCACACCTTTTACGCGCTGCTCTGACTTCACCGCAATCAGGAAGGCAAGCGCAATAAATACCCAGGTCAACGAAACCCCTACAATCAGTAAGGTCCAATAGCTACCTGCCAGGATCCCTGCGTGATACATGAACGGGACACCGACTCCTATGAGATAAACCGCTGAAAGAGGGATGGTGAGACCAAGATAAAGTCCCAGAAACAAGGCAACTCGACTGATGGGCTGCGATAACAATAACTCCATAAACTCCCTGGAGTTGTAAAAAAACATGGTTCCAAAAACAATGCTCACCAGAGGAATGATGAAGAGCACCACATTCATCAGACTGAGGGACACCTGACCCGGATCTCCTCCAAATCGGAATAGACCATCTGTGAGCAGAAAAAATATTGCTGTGTAAACGATGAACCATTTACCCCTGAGAAGGTCATGGAGTTGATACTTGATAATTTTGAGAAGGGTTGTCATGGCATCAGGACATCATTTTGGCAATGGCACGTTCAAGGTTCTTTTCACCGGTCTGTGCTATTAGTTCATCCACGGGTCCGTCAAAAAATATTTTTCCATCCAATAAGTATAGAATTGTGTCAGCTAGTTCTTGAATCTCACTCATGATATGGGAGGTTATGATAACTGTCTTGCCGGCATCCTTTTCGGCATTGATCTTATCTTTGAGTAGACTGCTGGAGATGGGGTCCAAGCCGGCCGTGGGCTCATCAAGAATCAGAATATCTGGGTTGAACATGAGGGCCACGATAGCATTTACTTTTTGTCTTGTTCCACCAGATAGTGTTTTGAGCGGTTTCTCCATCTCGTCTGAGAGTCTGAAATAGCTGATTAAATTTTCGGCCAGGGTTGCTGATCCGGCACGCAAATCTGAGATCATGGTAATCACTTCGGTGGCTGTGAGGTTTTCAGGGAAACGAGCTATTTGCGGCATGTATCCAATCTGGCTACGATAACTCCAATCACCGTTAAGCTTAAAATCTTTGATGGTAATCTCGCCCGCTTCATATTTATCCAGGCCCAGCAAGCATTTTATCAGTGTGGTTTTCCCTGAACCATTATGACCAACAATGGCTGTGATTTTGCTTTCTTGAATCTGCGCATCCAGCTCCTTGAGGACTTCAAGACGTCCAAAACACTTCTTCAAGCCCTTGATTTCTATCATGGATTGATCCTCATAAGAGGTTCGGCATCTATGAGGGTGGCTGGAGTAAGTATTGGGATATAGCTTTCAGCAAGATCCATAATTTCAACAAAGATGCTGCGCATGAGCATGAGAGTTGGTTCATTTTTTTCTGTGAGCAGTGAAAACAATTTGACAGGATGGAAGGGGATGTCTCCAATACCGTCTTTATCCAGATCATAACCCCTATATCGATTCCAGTAGTTTTGACTAAAGGCATTAAAATTTTGACGACTATTGGTGGCAATATCAAATGTATTAGTTAGAAAGTTGTTATGGGTAAACACATTGTCCATGGAATTAGCCATGATTTTTACAGCCCAGCCATTGTTCTCAAAATTATTACCTTCGACCTGGATTCTGTTGCAGGCTTCTGAGTAGAGACCAACTGTATTGCGATTAAACTGATTGTCTGTAATGTTGCTATCATAGATATCTTTGAGGAGCAGTCCGTAGGCCGCACTACCCCAGTTATCAGCAAATACATTGTTATGCATATCTACATGCCGTGAATACATGACAGCCACGCCAGCACCATTTTTGTCAAAGCGGTTGTTATGGTAGCGGTTATGGTTTGAAAACATGAAGTGGAGTCCATAGCGAAGATTAGCACTACTATGGTTCTGTGAGACAATACACTGCTCTACAAATTCCAGATAAATTCCATCTCGATGCCCT
>JABIFG010000022.1 GCA_018650795.1 Fidelibacterota bacterium | reverse complement strand
TACTCCTCGATTTTCTTGTAGCTTTGATGGCATCTGCCTGCAATAGTCCAAAAACTACTGAGTAGCTGACTTCCGCTTAAAGTAATACTCACCCCCAGGATTTAATCCAGAGATAATCTTTCCTGCTCGTTTTTGGATAAATAGATGAGAACCTTTAGTTGCAACCTGCTTCGGCTGCAACGGTTCAGCAGTCTCTGCCTCAGCCTTATTATCCTGCCCCTCTTTCAACAGCTCACTGACAGGATATGACTTCCGCTCTATAGCATTCAAATCTATATTGTTGCGTTCTACCCTGTTTTCCTCTGCTGGCCTTGGTTCGGTTGGCAACAATGACAACATCGTCAAATCTTCCAACTTGGACTCTTCAGTAATCTGCTCTGCAACCACCTGATTGGTTGGCTCATCCACAAAGTTAAATGGGTTCTCCTGCAGATAAGAGTAAACATTCAGGGCAAACCCTGCGACTGATAAGATATCCATCTTCCGCTCCTAACAATTAAGTAACCAAGCCTCTATTTACCAACTCATCCCTACACCGCCATTGACCAATCCTTCACCCGAGCTATTCCAGCTACCCCCCAGTGAGAATTGAGTTGTGTCGGTAAGACTTCCTTTCATGCCTACGGCAAGACCACTCTCCCCTTGATAGTAACTACTGCCCACACCGACAGAGAAGTGGCGACCAGGGGCAGGCTGTGGAAGCGCTGCTAATGCAGCTACCGAAGCGACACCAGCATAGGCTGTATTGAGCTGACTGCGATTTACTGCATCATTTTTGTTGATACCATCTGCAACACCTGTCACCTGAGCATTCCCTCCGGCCCCTAATGTCGATGAAAAATGTGCTCCAGTATCATCAAGATTTAAAGATGTTGTCTGTGTACCACCAGAAATCTTTGTACTATTAAGCCCGACCTCAACACCATGGAATTTAGCAGTTGTTGTATTAGTCACACCTAACATTGCACTGTCTGATGCTAAAGCCACACTCGCTTTGCTACTTCCAGCTACTGCGGTCATCGTGGCGGAAGTGTTATCTAAGGACATAGCGCTACCTGAAATTAAGTTGGTATAATTTACCACTCCTCCAGCAGCAAGGTTATTTGCTGTAGCACTACCAACAACATTTGATATACCAACATTTGATGTATTCGATATGGCATCAGCAGAAGCTGTACTTCGAGTAAATGTACCGTTTACCGTTAAGTCACCAACAGTCATTGATTTCACTCCTGTAATATTACCACCAGTAATAGAAACCACTCCATCAGTTAGCTTATTTGCAGTAACATCACCACTTGCTGTTATATTGGTTGCCCCAGTAATTGCCCCAGCTTGGAGTATCCCACCGTTTCCATTATCTATTCCTTTCGTAGTGGTTGAGCCACTGACAGTTACATTCGTTGCTGCAATTGTTCCACTATCTGTTATGCCTGCTGTCGTCGTAGCTCCGATTACACCCAATGTTCCACCAGCTGTTATATCCTTAGCACCAATAAGTACACTATCTGTTATGCCTGCTGTCGTCGTAGCTCCGATTACACCCAATGTTCCACCAGCTGTTATATCCTTTGCATCAATAAGTACACTATCTTTAATTCCCGCTGTTGTTGTTTGCTGAGTCACACCCAATGTTCCAGTTACTGTGCTGTTTCCAGAAATCGTTGCCCCACCCGCTACAACATTCAAACCTCCTGCCGTTACCTCTAATTTATCTGATGTTGTTAATGTCCCTGTAACAGTACTATTGCCAACCAACTCAACCGCTGCCGCTGAGATCGAAACTTTATCCCCTGTTGCAGCTACAGCTCCCACAGCTCCCGCAGCTCCCGCATCATCAATTTTTGTTCCTGCACCAACCAGTATCATAGGAGCTGCCTCAACCTGTATCGCAAACATCACTCCCAAAGCCAGTGGCGTCAAAGCTATTTTATTTGTCTTCATAATATTTACACCTATTCCAATATTTCCTGTTACCGACTACTGCCACGAATACAAACACCACTATCAAAACAGAGCTGGTTCGATCGTCTCTTTGCCATCCGGTTAGCCCCAGCACGAATCTTCTTACTCTGTTTCTTAGCAGCCATCGTAGAGACAGATAGCTCATCCATGTTGTAGTTATCAAAGATCGCTGTTGCAATCTCTCTGGGGATATTCGCCTGTGCTGTGGAGACCACCATGCCATTAACCAGGTTGATCATTCTGGCATTAACGATGACCCCCCCTCCATGATTGGTATAGGTGCCTGACAACACTAAGTTAATGTTGTGTTCAGTGCGCAGTTCACGCGCCTCTCGACTGCGAACAAAATCCCCTAGATTACTAACCTGAATGGCTGGCATCGCCTTAAAATCCGTCACTTTAAACCCACGTATCTGCATCTCATGGATCATATTATCTGCAATCAATTCACCCAGCTTATTGGTATGTTTCAGGTTC
>JABIFG010000202.1 GCA_018650795.1 Fidelibacterota bacterium | reverse complement strand
TATAGGACTGAAATTTCAGTAAGAGATGGTTATAGGTGGGTGTCTGTAAAATTCAGATATCCTCCTGATGGTACTAAGAGTGACAATAATCCAATAGAGGATAAGCTCAAAGAAATATACCCTCATTTATGGACTGGGTACGCAAGAGAGATAATAGTCTCAGACAGAACAAGGGTGATATTTTATGGTTTAGTTGGAAATAGTGTTATGGAGTATTATAGTTCTTATGCTGTTGAGTAAATGAATAGTTCTATTCTAATCGATTCTTTAGTAAGGCTTGTAGTGTCTGAGTTACCTTTATCAACAAGAGGAATACATGGGCCTAGTCATTGGTTTGGAGTAAGAAAGAATGGTCTACTGTTGGCAGATATGATAGGAGCAAATAATAAAGCAGTAGAGCTATTCGCACTTTATCATGATTGTATGAGATTTAATGATGGAAGAGACCAAGAATATGATTTAAGAGGCGCTAAGAAGGCGTATAAGCATTGGAAAGAAGGATTGATAGATATCAGTAGAGATGAGATAGATCTTCTGTATGAGGCTTGTAGAGGCTATACAGGAGGTGGCAATAGTCCTAATGATGTAACTATTGGGACTTGTTGGGATGCTGATAGATTAGATCTGGGTAGGATTGGTATTAGGGTTGATCCAGATAGGCTTTGTTGTGAGGAATCTAAAGATGATAGGCTTTATTCAGTTATGCTATGAGAGAAGTATGGTATGGAAGGATAAAGATAGGTTGAGATTAAAAAAGAATGATAATGAGAAAGTTAACGTAATGATGAAATGTCTTAATGCCTTGCTGTTTCTTATGTCATATGTTTTTTCGATTAATTCATATGCAGATAATCCTTCAAACGAAGATCTCCTAAAGGAGTTAATTAATGATATTCCTCTGTTTATTGAAAAGCTTAATGATAAATCTAGTGATGAAAAGGTGAAAGAATTCGTAAAAAGAGTAAAGGAAGATATAGGAAGCGATACTGTTAATATATTCAACAAGATCTCAAAAGGTTATCGTAAATTATCTAGGGCTGACTATAAAGATCATATTAACTGGGATAGAAAGGCTGAAAAATGGTTAGAAAAATCTAATCAGTGGCTTTTAAGAACTGCAGAGAATGGATTGTACGATTCTCAGTATAGTTTAGGGAGTAATTATATGACTGGTTCCAATGGATTTAAAGAGAACTGCAAAAGCTCCATTTATTGGTACAAAAAAGCATATGAAAGCAATCCCGAAGATCCATATGCTCTTATGATTTTGGCGCGAATCTATTTTAAAGGAGATGAAGATTGTATGAAAAAACAGGACTATAAGTTGGCACTAAAATACAACAAAGAACTTTATAAGCATGCAGCCAAAACAATAGCACCTGAATTTCACAGGCTTGAATCATCCGCAAGGATTGGAGTTATTTATTTGAATGGTGGCTTTGGAATAGAAAAGAATTATCAAAATGCATATAAGTGGTTTAATGATAATAATAATGATTATACCGGCACTAATCAATATTATATCGGCTATATGTATTCTCATGGACTATTTGTGCAAAAGGATAATATTGCCGCAATGAAGTGGTATAAAAAATCTGCTTCAGAAGGCAGTCATGATGGACAATATAAAACAGGGCTTCACTATTATTATGGTTTAGGAATTACAAAAGATTACGTTATGTCTTATGTGTGGCTCAATATATCAGCTGCAAATGGAAGCAAAAATGCAGCAGAAGTAAGAGATGAGGTAGAGGAGAAGCTTAATACCGCTTCAATTATCAAAGCTCAAAAAATCTCATCGCGCTGCCTGGAGTCAAAGTATGTAATGTGTGATTACTAAATCCAATAACTGATGTTTTTTTAAATTTTAATGGAGATAATGAAATGGTAGGCAGGCTCGATTTAAGATCAGCGAATGATACTGATGTGGACAAAGAAATAGAAAGACTGCAAAAAGAGAAAGATAAAAGAGCTGAAAAAAATGCATCAACTATTGCCGTTAAACAACAGATTGAAGAATTACTAAACGATAACAACCTTAAGCTAGAGCAGGTATTCTCAGATAAGTTTAAGAAAAAATCAACATCAACAAAATCTTCAACATCAAGGAAAGACGACCCATCAACGCATAGATGGAGAAATCCTAATGATCATAATGAGACATTCCATGGTATTGGAGCCAAGTCTAAGAGACTTCAAGAGCTAATTGCAGAGCATGGCGAAGAGGCTTGTAAGATTCTGGAGAACTGGTAAAGAATTTGATGAAAATAATCATTTTATTTATTATTGCTATATCTCTAGTGAAATGCGCAACAAGTGAAGAATGGTCAGGGCATGTTTATCCAAATAGAGGTAACCTTGCTGTCAGCAGGACTATAGGGACGTTTGAATCACTAGAAAGATGCAGGGATGAGGCCGAAAGTGAGTTGATTGAAATGAATGCACTACACCGTGGAGATTATGAATGTGGCCTTAATTGCGTATATGATAATCCATATTATACTATGGTTTGTGAGAAAACATCTAAGTAACAACAATACAAACACTCTATATGATCGATGAATTAATTGTTAAAGCAGAAGAACTAAATAACTCTGAACTATTAGATGTTCATAGATGGTCTTCTTATCCAGAAGTAAACAATGCTGTAGATCACATCTATGAAGAGATGACTCAATTAGATAACTTCAAAGGTAGACCAACAGCAAGAAAGAGACATATCAAAGTAGTTATCCTTGACCTCTATGTTAAATGGTTAACTGATCCGGAAATGTATGTAGCCTACCAAAGAGGGAGTGATGCATATCAACAAGGAAGATACAACAAGCTACACATAAGTAAGACAACACCTTTAATAGTAGACGATCTTGTCTCTCTAGGCTATCTAGAGCACGTTATGGGCCACTATGGAAGAGATGGTATCCATACCTCCCACTACTCTCGTATGAGGACTACAGACAGGCTTAGAGGGCTATTTGAAGAGCAATCAATTACTGAGGATATGATAGAGAAAGCCCCTAATACTGAATGCATCATATTAAGAGATTTAGATGAGAATGGAAACAAGTTTGATGTTGAGTATGAGGATGATAATCAGACCATCCAGTGGAGACAGGATCTATACGCATACAACAATCTATTGAGAGTAACCCATATAGGGATACCAACATTCCCTGAAGACGGTTTACCCACTAAACAAAGAAAGAAATCGAAAAGAAAACCTAGAAGAATTAGGATCAATAAACACAATAAGTTTGTGAGAAGAGTCTTTAATAATGGATCTTGGGATGATGGAGGTAGATTCTATGGTGGTTGGTGGCAAGGAATGCCAAGTGAGTGGAGAGGGAGGATATATATTAATGGTCATACAACAGTAGAGATTGATTATTCAGGGTTACATATCGTATTACTTTATCAGTTGGAGGGTATCGACTATTGGAATGATGTAGGAGAAGACCCATATCAGCTTGATGGATGGGAGCAATCAGAGAGCATGAGAGACTTTCTTAAGCTGGTACTATTGTCCTCTATAAACTCACCAACAATTGAATCTACCATTAAGGCTGTACGCATGGAGGTTAACTTCAATAAAGAGGATTATGGTTGGATACAAGAAGAGTCAATCAGCATAAAAGAGATAGTTTTACTATTCATGGATAGACATTCCCATATAGCCCATTACTTCTCTAGTGGCTATGGAGTAAAGTTACAGAGTATAGACTCAAGAATAGCAGAGCATGTAATTAACCAACTAACAATAGAAGGCATACCAGTATTATGCATTCATGACTCCTTTATAGTTACGTTAGATAAGCAAGAGCGACTACATGAATTGATGATTGATGGCTTTAGAGAGATACAGAATGACCACTCTTTAGACCCTAAAGTAAAAGGAATTAAAGATATAGAATTTACTGCTATTAGAATACCTAACAATAAGATAGATAAGATGACAGAAGGAATATCTAACTTTAAATCTGTATATATGAATGAAGTTAAAGAAACTCTATCATTAAAATCGAACATGGAACGCTATAAACAATAACAGTATAAATATAATAACAATATACACACCTATATCATTACTAGGACGCTATATATTGATAGGATCTAATTCACAATGAACAAAACAATACTCGCATTCATCCTAGTGTTATCTCTATCTGCAAGTACGTCAGCGTCAGCATGTAGCTGTTTTGATAGGACAATTGAGGATCAGTGGGGGCGAATGCTATCTGATAACAAAACCTATATACTACCAAATGTATTTCTTGTTGAGTTGAAGGAGCCTAAAGGTGACAAGGCATATTTCGATGTAATTGATACATATAGAGGGACTGCTGTTCATACACCATTTATCTCGATTGATACCGTTCTTATGGATAGCTGTTCAAAGCAACTCCCTAAAGACTTGGCTGGTATGAGATGGATTCTTTTTACTGGTTACCCTTTCAAGTTAAACCCTCCCAATACCAATCATATTGATGATATTGGGCTTCGTTCTTCATTCGATACGCATTCCCCGTTTAAGCTTGATCAATGCGCGCCATACTATATAGGAACGAACGCAAATATAAAGCGTATTACGAAGCTAAAGGGGGAGTAGTAGTGAGGGTGAAGTAGGCTCTCCTTCTCTTGCGCTCTCATGCCTGTTAAGGAGGGCTATAGAGGCATCATTCAAAGGCTTATCAATCACCCTTGATTTCTGGACTGTATCCCAAATGCCGATTCGAAGAAGTCGCTGAAGCCAGCGTTGCCCCCCCATACCACCATCAAAGTGGGCGCCACCACCAAAGGCCTGCTCCCAGCCGGGAGGGGGGCGGAACTCTTGCCCCGCCTTCCAGTTTGCCCCCAGTTGGTCAAATGAGCTCCTCTTCTCCGGGTCTTTGAGTACCTCATAGGCCTCAGCCACCTCTTTGAAGAGCTGTTCCGCATTTGCCTCCTTACTCACATCGGGGTGGTATTTTCGCGCCAGACGGCGGTACTGTTTTTTGATCTCATCCTGAGAGGTCTCGCACGACACCTCTAGTGTCTTGTAATAGTCGTGATATTCCATAGTGGTTGGAAAGTGACCATTTGTGGTGGAGTAGTGGAGCCTATTTTAAGGGTTTTGATTGGCTTTTTGGTTGTGGATAAAGGTGTGGGTAATCTGTTGCTAGACACAAGATGTAGTGTTGAGCGATAAAAAAATAAATTTCAGTATCCCTCTGAAAGTGAAGCATTATTGTTTAACAGTGAACGGTTGAATGACTTTATTATCAATGACTTATGATGAGGTCTGTATGAAATATTAGGGTGTTGACCACTATGCATTTGCTGTTATCCTTTATCTATATCTTGTGTTTGCAATATCACTGATATAGGTTTGGTCAGGGTCAATAAAAAGGCCCATAGGTACTGGTAATACCTACAGGCCATGCCAGTTAGGGGTGGCGTCCCCGCGTTTCTACAAGCCACTATAGTAGTAAATTGCACTTGTGTAAATGCTATGATTCTTATACATGCCGCATATCATGAAAGCGGAAATGTTGTGAAAATAGTGACTTAGCTGTTAGGTGCCGCCATTAATCTTTGTTTTTATAAGAGAACTTTATAATGGTTAATTTTGATATTACGTTTACTGCGAGCATTAGCAGAACCCAAAGGCTGACTCACAATAACATTACCACTAATGCAAAAAGCACTTCAAAGATAAGCTCTTTGCCGCTGATAAGGTGGATAATTTTTGTCTGTCTAATGTTGGTACCATCAACTATTGGATTGCATGAGGGTGATGCTCAACCTCCTAATGGCTCAGCTGAGAGTGTACCTATAAAATACGGTGCTATTGGAATCAACCCTTACTGATTGTCTCCATGAGCTACCCCTACAAGCACTCTGAAATAGGTCAGTCTTTTTTCCATAGTGTCAAAACTGGGTAAAAATGTGAGAGATTGCTAAACACTATACCCCGTACCCCCTATGGCCCATGCCCCGCTATCAATCAAAGACCGGCACAATTCTGTCACAGTTTTGGCACAGTTCAGATAGAATCAGCAGCATTCATACTGCATTTTTCCCGCATAACTTCCCCAAAATATACGGGTACTATGTTGATTCATTTGAAGAATTTAGAAATGGGGTTCAGCCATATTGCCAGCGGCCCGATGGTACGCTCCTCCTACCACGCCGATCTACAGGCGGCTGGAGAGGTGATCCAGTGAGCAGCCCCCCTTTCACCTCAACTGAGAAATTTTGGAACGCCTTTAACAGCGGCTTCAGACCCCTGCTTGATACCGAGCAGCTAGGTACCTTTATCTTGGTATTGGCCAACGCCAGTTTTGATACCTCACTACAGGCCGAACTTAATGAGATCATTAAACAACGTTACCATGCACTCTACCAGCGCTTTGAGCAGCAGCTACTGAGCGGCGAGATCCCGCCAGAGAGTGATGAGGATCTGCTGGTCTTCTTCAAGATTGCCACCGTAGGGCTAGAGCGTATTGCATCCAGCAAAACTCGCACCCTCAGCAACTGGGAAATACAGTTCAACCCGCTTCGCGCCTTCCGTCCACGCCGTATCTCCTCGGCGATTAGCGATGCGATCTCTCTCCCCTTCTGCAATGAGAGCTTCCACTTTAACAAGCCATTTATGGATAAGGAGATCTTCTGGAGTGGAGAGTTGGAGGGGAGAAGCGTCGACCTCTACTACAACAAGTATCCGTTTACCCAAGGGCATGGGCTGCTGGTACCGGAAAGGGGGCTAGAGAATCCACAACTGCTGACCGAAAGCTACCACCATTATCTCTGCAAGGTGGCGACCACTTTAGATGCCTCACTGCCCGGCTCTGGATTTGGCTACAACAGCTATGGGGCCTACGCCTCAGTCAACCACCTCCACTTTCAGATGTTTCTGCGCGAAACCCCCTTCCCCATTGAACAATCACAATGGAGACATCATGGTGGTGAGCAACCCTATCCAGCAACCTGTTTCTGCACCAACCGTGCAGCGGAGGCGTGGCAGTGGATTGAGCAGTGCCACCAAAACGGCACCCCCTACAACGTGCTCTATATTGGGGAGCGCTGTTATCTGCTGCCGCGTCTGCGACAGGGTTCTGACCATCCCCCTCAGTGGAGTAGTGGCTTCTCTTGGCATGAGATGGCGGGTGGTATTTTGACCAGCAGTCGGGCTGGATTTGAGGAGATGACAGCAGCTGCCATTGAGACACTGTTGGGAGAGGCTAGTGGTTGAAGCGCTACGCTAAAAGCCCCACTCTAGCTTGATCTGCTGATCCGGAATATCAAACGTAGTCTTCCAGTCACCATCACTCTGACCGATAGAGAACTCACCCTTATTCAGACGCAACCCATACTCCAGATCATCATGCTCCATATTGATCTTGGCGTGTCTCCAGTCAAAATCGTAACTGATTGTGGCGGCCTCTAACTGCTCTGCGTTGGGGATTAACAACTCTGACTCAGCGGATACAGGCAAAGAGAGTAGCATCGCCACCAGCACAGTTCCAAATTGTCGATCAACGTTCTTCATACCCCCAACACTACACCAATCTCTCGGAAATACAACTACCATCATCAAGCGCTAGCAGTTCTCATTATGGCTCTGTTTTTGGCTCCTTCCCCATTTGAGGGGGAAGGTTGGGATGGGGGTGAGATGCATAATCAGACACTTAACCCCCACCCTAGCCCTCCCCCTGATAGGGGGAGGGGACTTAAAATCCATAATGAGAATTGCTGATCAAGCGCTTAGATTACATTACTGCAATATTTCAAGCCGCTCTGGTGTCCCCACATCGGACCACTGCCCACGATACTGTTCACCACTCAAAATACCACGATCCACCGCATCAAACAGCATCGGTGCAAGTGGAAAACGCCCACTGCGACCGGAG
>JABIFG010000021.1 GCA_018650795.1 Fidelibacterota bacterium | reverse complement strand
GGCTATCTGGTCTGGGCATAGTTCCCAATCATATCTGAAAAAGAAGATTGATCCATAATAATCGGCCAAATTCTTCAATCCGGTGATCCATTCATAACCTCTTGAGTCGTAGCCATGCACTGCCATGACCAAGACACTGTCATTGAGCTGTTCGCCATTTCTTAGCTCAATAACTCCCAGTGGCTGCTCCATGAGTTGCTGCCCGGAAGTGGTTATCTCTGTACCTTCACCAAAAATATTGATGTCAATGCTTAAGGATTGATCTCCAGAACTACGTTGAACCTCTGAAGTGCCTAAACTGCTGGGAGGACTACTTCCACAGGCAACCAGTGAGACCAGGATTAAGAGAGAAATTGAAATTCGATTTATAATTGATTGAAGGGTCATTTATGCTTCCATTTCATTGTAATGTAGACCGGCTCTTACGCTTGCCAGACCAGGCAAAAATAGTATCAGTAGAAAGACGATGGCCATATTAAAGTTTCCAGCGAGCATGCCCAGTATCCCTGTCAGCATAAGCACGAACCCCAGGAGGAAAAAGCTGAATTGAAGGAGTTGACCCGTCTTTGGATTGGTGAGTTTCACCCTCAGCCTGAACATAAAAGTCATGGATCCCAGGATGATATAATAGGCAACGAAGGTTAGCGTGGTTTGTTGATCAAGTTCAGTGGATCGAAAGGCCAGGATTGCTGTGATAAGTGACAACAATGAGGCAAGGTACAAATGCATTGTAGGGCTTAACCATTTTAATGTCTTTTGTAATCCTTTCATTCAACAATATAGTGCCCTCACATAGGAGGTCATACTCATATCAATTTCCAGCATATAATTCTTGTGATTTTGACCAAGAATCCCGTGTTTTGCGACTTCAGTTACTTAATTTCAGGGCAATTAAATGAGAGTAAATATATGATTACCCAAGGTCACATCCTGATTATCAATCCTGGGTCAACATCCACCAAACTGGCCATCTATAGCTATGATTTGGAAAATGAGCTACTGACTCTGGAGGATGAAACCACTCTGGTCCATGCCAGTTTAGAAGCAAGCATCTCCGCGCAATTAGATATTCGCTATGAAGATGTCGATCACTTTCTGATGGCGGCTCAAGTTGATCTTCAAATCATCATGGCCCGCGGTGCTCCCTTGCGACCATTGAGTGGCGGTAGCTATCAGGTCAATGATCTCATGCTTGATGATCTGAGGACAAACAAATACTCCCAGCATGCCAGCAATCTGGCCGCCCTCATGGGTGAGAGAATCGGCCATAAAAACAATATCCCGGTTTACATCACTGATCCGATCACTACTGATGAATTTGAGGCCGTCGCTAGAATATCTGGAGTTCCCGGGATTGAGCGGAAATCCCGCAGTCATGCACTCAATATTAAAGCCAGCTTGCGTGAGCTTTGCATACGTCTGAATAAGAACTATGCTGAGAGTTCCTGGGTAGTTTGTCACATGGGAGGCGGTATTTCGGTAGCGACCGTAAGCAATGGACGAATTATTGATGTCAATGATGCCCTCCTGGGCATGGGACCTTTTAGTCCGGAACGTGCCGGTGCTCTGCCCACCTCCGGCATCCTGGATCTGGCATTTGGGGCAAACCATGATCGTTCGTCGATTGAGGAATTGCTTTCAAAAGAAAGCGGTCTGAAAGGGTATCTAGGTACAGCTGATCTCCAAATGGTCGAGGAGAGAATTCATGGTGGAGATATCGAGGCAGAGCTCATCTTCCAGGCCATGGTATATCAAATTTCCAAAGAAATAGCTGCAATGGCTTCGGTTCTGAAATTTAAGCTGGATGGCATACTCCTCACTGGCGGGATGGCGAATTCTCAGTTACTGTGTGAGTCGATATCCGACCGAGTCCAGGCTCTATCAGAGGTATATGTTGAGGCAGGGGAAAACGAGATGGAAGCCTTGGCCCAGGCGGGTCTACGCATTCTTACAGGTACAGAGTCAATTAAAACGTATACCTAGATAATCTACCACAACCCCATCGGGAAATTTTCTACTTCAAACCAACCCAATCATCCTGAGTAGATGTTTTTAGATATATCTCATAATTAATTTATTGCACCTATGTTAACTATCTAACCATAACCTCATCGCAGAATATCCAGGATTTACCTCCGGCGCCAGGATGCCAATCGGGACAGACTCCTCGATTTTTTGCTACAACCCGGATATAACGCGTCGACTCCGTAGGAAAGTCGGCAGTTAACCGGTTAATGGATATATCTTCATCTTTTTCAGATACTTCATTATCCACACGCTGGATAAGTCTCCAGTTTTCACCATCTGCTGAGAAACTGACTTCAAGATACTCCGGCATAAATATCCAGGACTTGGTTGATTGTAAAAAGTTCATCTCTGTCCGAAAGATTTCCTGGGTCTCTCCCAGATCAAGGGTGAGTTCCAGATCATTGCCCTCAAATCCCTGCCAGGTTCCATCCCTTGAGTTCTCTGAACCAAGGATCCCATCGACAAGCCCCTGATCACCACCACCCGTATAGCGCACATGATATTTCAACTTATAGGCAGTCGTACTTCCCAGAGCTTTATGAAAAGAAAAATCTCTTTCAGCCAGGCGACCCATACTATTGGATCCATCAAATAGCCCAGCTCGTATGGTTGCATCCTGCTTTAGCATCAGCTTGCCGGTGTATAGCAGAGAGCTATCATCAGGATCTGTTCCATCCATTGTGTAGTGAATATCATATTTTGTCTGTTCTGAAATTAATTCGACTTCCACTTCATCTTTATTCAAGAGCTGACCCGGTACAATATCTACCAGGAAGGTTCCGGGACTGTAATTCCATTCCAGCGCCTGGAATCTTGGCAATAAGCTTTGCAGCCGTTTCTGGAAATCTGGCCAATCCCGCTGATCTTGGGCAGACCATAACACCTCTGCCAGAGCGGTCATTCTCGGCAGCACCATGTATTCTGCATGTGAGGTGGTCTTAACGAACTCGGTCCATAAATTGGCCTGGGAACCCAGCACATGTTTGGCTTCCTCAGCATTTAATTCTTCTGGAATGGGCTCATAACTATAGACCTTTTTAAGAGGTGTATAGCCTCCTATAGCCTGCGGTTCCGTTTTGGGATCACCCTGGTAATAATCAAAGTACACGTGTGAAGTCGGCGTCATGACAACATCGTGGCCTGCTTTGGCAGCAGCGACTCCACCAGCCACACCTCTCCATGACATGACAGTTGCGTCCTGAGCCAATCCGCCTTCCAGAATCTCATCCCATCCGATAAGTTTCTTACCTTTTGAGATTATATATTTCTCCATTTTCTGGATAAACCAGCTCTGTAATTCATGCTCATTGGCCAGCCCTTCAGTCTTGATACGAGTCTGGCACTTGTCACAAGTTTTCCAATATGTCTTGCGGGCTTCATCTCCACCAATGTGTATATATTTGGCAGGGAATAGTTCAACAACCTCATCCAGAATATTCTCCAGGAAAACAAAGACGGAATCATTTCCAGCGCAGAAAATATCCTCATTAGGCCAATAACTACCAGGGCGAACAGGCAACAGCTCTCCCTTACAGGATAATTCGGGATATGCTGCAAATATTTCTGAGGAATGTCCTGGCATCTCAATCTCCGGGATAACAGTAATTTGCCTGGAGGCTGCATATGCCACGACCTCACGTACCTCCGCCTGAGTATAGAAGCCACCATAAGTACTTTTTTCACCTGCTTCGATGGGTGACCATTTACGCCAATCCTCATGCTCCCGATCCACACGCCAGGCGCAAGTTTCAGTCAATTTAGGATAACGCTTAATTTCAAGTCTCCAGCCATTGTCATCGGAAAGATGCCAGTGAAACACATTCATTTTGTGAAGGGCGATCATGTCGATGTATTGTTTTACAAATTCCACTGGGAAAAAATGACGGGAGACATCCAAATGCATTCCACGCCAGCCAAACCGGGGATAATCCTCAATGTTTACAGCTGGGATTGAATGACCTGCAAGAGAGTTGACACCCTGCTCTGCAGAAGCAGGTAATAGCTGGCGCAGGGTCTGTATACCATAGAAAAATCCAGGATCATCCGCTGCGGTGATTTGAATTGCATGGCTGCTAACCTGAAAATGATAGCCTTCCTCAGGCATGCTGGCATCTTGAATACGATGAATTTCAATATCCGCTTTTCCCTGGGTACCAGCCTTCATATTTGGAATGATAGAGTTTAAATAATCCATGAAAAATGCCTTGCTGGTAATATCATCGGATATCCAAACGGAGGTGACTTCAGCAAAAATAAATTCACCACCTTGAATCATCATAGCCTGTGGTTTAGGTATAATATTCATTTCAATACTTTCCGTTTTTGAGTTTCTTGGAGTTGAACAGGCCAAAAAGACCTGAAGACAGATCAACAAAGCAACTGTCGCGCTTGAAATAATTTTCAACGGAATCCCCTCTCCCCTCTAACTTTTTAATCTATTGACCTCTGGTCCAGACCTAAACTCGAGATGAAAGCCAAAGCAATTTCCGCTCCCATACACTTTTTACCCGGATTCAAATTCGAAAATAAATTTTACTTATGAATCAACTTTCTCAACCCATCTGGTCATTCCGTCGCGGTCACACAGGAGCACCATGCCAGTACTGGATTTGCCTGTCCCTATATAGGCGCTCATTTTACCATACTCATTGGCAGTGCGGAGAAATCCGTTCCCAGAGGCACCGGTACCTAGAAAGACCGTTTCCTTTCCAACCTCATTGTAAGTCGTTAACTGGCCACCACCTTGTGAACTTGCACCCATGTAAACGGTGGGAGCCTGTCGCTTGTCAAAAGTGCGGATAAAACCTTCACCAAACTCTCCGGTTCCCATATGAGCACTTACTTTCCCTTCAGAATTGTAAGCAACAAAGCCACCCTGGCCTTCCGAATTGGAACCAAATCTGGCTGAGGTTCCCCCAAGAGAATTTCTGACAACTATAGAGCCACCACCCTTGCTTGAGCCTGAAATAAGTACGGTATTTTCACCAGCATGAGATAAAATTCTGAGTCCGCCACCCTGACGAATAGTAATGGAACTCACACTTAGCGCACCCATTTCACCTTCATTTTGCTTGGCGGATATAAGTGACATAAGTAGCAGGGTTCCCAGAACACCAACAAGCACGCTTTTTACATCAAAATGCTTCTTCACTACTTCACCATCCTCTTCAGTTTATCCCAGATTTTATTACCCAACATATCTGCGGCCACATCAACAATCTGTTGTACCAGTTCCAGTATATTCTGCTCACCAGCCCAATGCCTGGTCACAATTCCAGGGTCGCAATTTTTCATTACTGAATTGATGACATAAGCTGCCAGGGCGACATCATCCAAATATCCCAGGGGGCCGATTATTGCCTCAGGGAGTAGGTCGATGGGAGAAATGAAATAGGCCAGGGCTCCGGCAATTTTAGCCTTTTCGGAACTTGGAACCTCTTTATCCAAGGCCAGTTTGGCCAAGAGATGAAAAAGATCAGGAGCCAGCAACAGATACTCTGACCATTGACTTTCTTTTCCGGTTTTAGATTGTACCCAGTCCCGAATGTCTGATCTCATTTTTTGATAAAAGTCCTGATTCATTTTTCTTCCCTCCCGTGGGTGATATTATGTCACTTAAGTAATCTTATTTTTTAAACCTTACGTTGCTCAGAAGTATTCAATATAAATAGATACATTTTTTCAATTTTTGGGCTCCACAAGCTATCAGTTTCTGAATTCCGATAATATTGGGCTAAAACAATAAAATACACCATGAAAAGACCGCTAATATCTGGTGGATTCAAGAATAGTCGTAAGCGAATATTATCACTGACAATATATAATTAGTTAGATTTATATAACATTTTCTTGCAATATGTTAGATATATACTACTTTATGTTAGAATTATCTAACTGGAGGTTAATATGTCCAAAAATAGCTGTAGTCTTTTTTTAGTTCCAATCCTGGCGCTGTGTGTTATCGGCGGATTCGCATTTTATCTACTTGAATATGAACCCATGTTGAGCTTTAAAATGATAGCCATTATCGTCATTGCCTTGCTCGTGCTGGCTGTACCTGTGTATCGTAGTATTCAGAATGCACGGGATAAGCAGAAGAACATTCCCCTGGAAGATGAGATGAGTCGACTCCTTGAAATCCATGCAGGAGCATATGCATTTCGCTACTCCATGATGTCCTGGTTTGCCATATTTGCATTCCGTAGCAAATTTCCAGATTCAGAAGAAATGCTGGGCATTGGTATTATGGCTGCCGCAGCTATCTATGGCTTGACATGGCTTTATTTCAAGCGGAATGGAATTCCCCATGCCGACCAGAATTAAGGAGCTCCGGGCACGGGATGGCTTAACCCAACAGCAACTTGCCGACAAGGTTCAAGTACGCCGGGAAACCATTGTTTTTCTGGAGAAGGGGAAATACAACCCGTCTCTCAAGCTGGCTTTCGAAATTTCTCAGGTATTCGCTATGAGTATTGAGGAAGTCTTTGGTCTGGGAACAGATTAAGTTAAAGATTTTGGTGTTGACGTATGGCCTGTAGCAGCAAGTCCATTTCATCTGAAGTATTGTAGGCGTTGAAGCTTAGCCGTATAATGGGTTCCTCACGCCATTTGGTAATCATGGCTTCCACGCGATGTTCTTCCCATAGATAACGCCACAGTTCCAACAGGTTCGTTTCTGAAGGTAGCAAAACGCTGGCGATTTGTGCCAGCCAGGATCGATCACAAATCGTTTCTCGTCCAAATGCGTTTGCAAAACTATCGCGATATTCATGCAGGAGTGATCGAGCTTCTGAATTACGGGTCTCCCAATCATGTTTGCTACGAAATTTGAGCGCCGCAGGAATACTCAAAAAAGCAGCCATATCACGGGTACCCCACATTTCATGTCGCAGAGAGAAGGAGGGTTGATTGATTTCAGCCCAACTAATTACCAGAGGTTCAAATGTTTCTCGCTGACTGGAATGAACATGTAAAAATGCCGTTCCCTTGGGAGTAAGCAACCACTTATGACAATTACTGGTGTAAAAATCTGCCTCGATATCCCTGATATCCAATTCGATTTGCCCCACAGCATGAGCACCATCAATCACAGTGATAATTCCAGCTTTCCGAGCTCGTTTGCAAATTTCTTTAACAGGCAAAACCAGCGCTGTCGCCGACGTGATGTGACTCATGAGAATCACTCTGGTTTTAGGAGTCACCTGTTTCCAGAAATAATCAACTAAATCAGCCTGTGTGGTCACAGGGAGATCAATCTCTACCTGCTTGAGAATAGCATCCTGCTGCTCGCATTTACGTGCCCAGGTGGCTACAATGGTGCCATACTCATGATCTGTGGTGAGGACTTCGTCGTTGGCTTGAAGTTGAATCGAGTTAGCAATGGCATTCAGGGCAACTGTTACGTTAGGTGTGAAAATCATACCCTCTGAATCAGCGTTTACGAATTCGGCCAGTTTTATTCTGGCATCTTCCAGGGGACCGCTGGCTTGCTTCCCAAATAAACCTTTTAGCTGTCTGGTATAGTAGTCGATGGGATTCTTTTCCAGGATGCGTTGCCAGTTTTGAAAATCTTCAAAGACCTCAAGCGGGCAGGCACCAAATGAGCCATGATTCAGATAGTGAATATCTGGTTCGAGCATGAATTCTGATCTGAGATTTGAAAGCATGGCAACTCCCTCTGATGGGTTTAACATTTGTAAATATGTGTGGACACCACACGGAATCAACCTAACTCGTCATCGCGAAGGTAGTGAAACGACTGCGGCGATCTCGATATCTCAGTTCAATAATGGCCCAGAGATTACTTCAGGCATACTGCCCTCGTAATGACAAAAAGTGGTTGTCCTCCTGGTATCAGGGGGATAAATATTGAAGCAGCTGAATCTATTTCAGCAGTTGAATATCCAGAATAGTCAAGGTCTTGGTTCCTCCAGGGAGATCCAGAGTCAAGGTATCCCCAACGTGCTTGCCCAGTACACGTTGTGCGAAAGGAGATGAGGTTGTGACAATATTCTCGTAGAGTTCCAGTTCATACTCCGCTGCACCCGCCATGGACACAGTGATGGGATTCTCGCCATCGGTATAGGTTACCTGGGTCCCGAATGATACTCTATCAGCATTCACATCCCCTGGCTCTACAACCTCTTCATCAAGATGCTTCTCAAAACGATGACGTTTGTTGTGCAGATGAGCTTGATTGTCTTTGGCAGCATGGTATTCAGCGTTTTCCTTTAGGTCGCCAAAATCTGCAGCCCTTTTGATGTCCTTACTATTCTGCTTGATATCATCATTAATCTCTCGAATTCTCTCGACAATCATATTATAAGTACTACGGTATATCATTATTGAAGCCTTCTATCTTTCGTGAATTTTGTTCACCCATTTCAAATTGAATCTCTGCTCAGAGACGTTCCCTTTTATGGGGGCACAAGTATAAACCGCAAGTATGCATCAGTCCAGTATTTAGGAGCCTGCTTGAGTCAATTCTCCTGGTCGGAATAACAGATCTGACTATGCTGTCATTTCATGCTACACACTTCTTCGGTCTGCATCTATTGGACTATTTCAGGTAGACCATCCGTATCACTTTTGTAAACTCGCCGGCCTGGATTCTGGCTAAATACAATCCTGTTCCAAGGGCCTTACCTTTTAGGTCTCTGGCTTGCCAATCAAATGAATAATATCCTGCAGATTGTTGGCAGGAAACAGGATTACTTACCAGACGACCAGTGATATCATATACTTGAATGCTTACATCAACATTTATTGGTAAGGCATAACTTAATGTTGTTGATGGATTGAATGGATTCGGGTAATTCTGATTAAGGGAAAAATCTTGTGGAAGATTGGATGGATCCTGCTTCACTGGATCATTTGTTATGGCCAGAGTGATATCTATCCCATCCAGGACATGTCCTGAATGCATTACATTCGCTGTAGTGGAATAGAAACCCGGTGACATCCCTGCAGTATTCGTCACAATCTCTAAATCAAGATCACCTCCTGCAGGTACTGTATTGGTGCCATTGGGAAACTCAAGCCATGGGGTTGAGATCGTTTCTGATGGAAAACCATCAACATGAATACCTCCACCGAAAACCCCATCATTCTCAAACAGCAGATTTGTCCCGTCATGCACAGAGATATTGTCAATAAAGACACCTAAACCAGTAGCACCACCATCAGCTGCGAAACCAAATCGGATAATGATCTCATCTGAAGCAAAGGCAAATAGATTAAACTGTGCTTCTACAAAACCATTGTTGTTACCTGCCCAGCCTGGAACCAGCCCTAATTCCCAATAATCCCCCCAGGCCGAAAGAGCGGTACAGGTGTAAGCAGGACTAATTGGTTGGATAACCTCAAAAGTTTCTCCTCGATCTGTAGAAATCCAGACGTTGGCACCATCCCAGCCATCAAACGGAGCATCAGCACCACCTGGATCCTCAATGTACCAATCCAGCATGAAAGTCAATTCAGGATTACTCGTCGAGCTCAGGTCTATTACGGGTAAATACATATATTGAACCGTAGAGTTGGGGTAACCCCCGATATCCGGATCTCCACACCACCAGGAATTACCCTCATATGCATTCGTTTCACTCACATGCCAGAGGAGTGAATTCGGATCAACACTTGAAGCCTCTGTGTTGATGTTCACAGGAGTACTTGCTGAATTATGAATAGTAATAATACTGGTATCTACAGCGTCAACACTCAATTCAAGATCTAGAAATGTTGTGTTTAGGGAAGTACTGTTCACCAACAGATCAAAGTGGATTGAATCACCTGTAATGACCTCTGCACTCTGCGGTTGAGTTATCAACCAGAGTTCTGCCACCTCAGTGTTGGCATCTTCATCAACGATAAGGGAAAAGTCGCCAACTGCATAAAAATCATCGGCAAATATGGTATCCATTATACTTGGATTAGTGATCGAAACATGGGGATCACTACTGGTAAGTGTAAAGGTGGTTGATGAATCCCCAATCAGGTGTGAATAGTTTCTCAGAATAAAGCCAATATCTGTACTTTGCCCTGGTTGCATTTCCCAATCCTCAGCAGCGGGATTGTTAAGCGACACATCCCAGAGGTCTTGTTTCAGCTCACTGACCAAGGTGACATTCTCTTCATTAAGAGCACGAAAAGCATTGATGCGACCCGACCCTAACCAGTTTGTGTAGTAGTCATTATTAGCATCAATATTATCAGTCGTCCCCAGAACCTGCCTGATGATTTCAGCGTTGGTCCAGTCTGGATGATAGGATTTAACCAGAGCGAACATTCCAGCTGCTACAGGACCCGCCATTGATGTCCCCGAGTAATAATCATATCCACTACCATAGGGCACTGTGCTGAGCAAACCGGGGGCATGATTCCCACCTGGGGCAGCAATATCCACGGACCATGCAAAGCTGGAATACCAGGCTTTACTGTCATAACGGTCAACTGAAGCAACACTTATACAACCTGGATAGCTGGTAGGATAACGGGGGCCAAAGCCTGTCATCCCGCCCATTCCATCATCTTCATTACCGGCTGATGAAACAAAGATTGCTCCTACACCAGTTATATAGCGAATCACCTCTGCTGCGGCTTGAGAATAGCCTCCACCGCCCCAGCTGGCATTGATGATGTCTGCCCCATTGTCAGCCAGATAAACCAGACCGCTATAAGCGCGAAAAATATAATGACCCCCATCTTCTGTATAGCTGTGGGAAGTACCCAATATCTTGACATTCCAACTGATGGAAGCAATACCGATGGTGTTGTTAGTGACGCCGGCAGCCAGACCAGCAACGTGTGAGCCATGGCCACGGTTCGGTGGATCCATGGGGTTATTGTTCTGATTCCCCTCAGGATCAGCCATCATATTCCAGCCAATCAAATCATCTACGTAGCCATTATTGTCATCATCGATGCCATTGAGGTCATCTGGGTCCAGGACCCATTCCAAGCCATCCCAGATCATAGTAACACCATCCCCGTCTGCATCCTCGCCGAGACGATTATAGATGTTTGGTCCCAGATCAGGATGCTTCCAATCCACACCCGAATCGCAAATACCTACAATTACCTCTACAACACCATCTTCACCCTTATGAATATCCCAGGCTTCCTCAGCTTGTATCTGGGGCAGGTGGTACATAATTGATTCGTAATATTCGTCATTGGGAATCGTATCTTGATAAACGGCTGGTACACGTTCAGCATATTCAACATTACTGTCCTGGTTGAGGGCTTCAACCAGCCATTTGGCATTGGCATTGGCAGGTAATTCAAGGGTGAATATTCGTGTCAGGTCCGGCAGATCTGTTCTTCCAGGACGTTCCATGGGATGAAAGGATCTTCTGATACCCAGTATGCCATACTCCTTAATCTTACTATCTAAAGAAGGGCTGTTAAAACTTGTTACTTCTTTCTGCTTACGGTCAACCAAAACTGTTGGTTTCACCTTCAGCCAGATGATGCCAGATTCCCACAGGGGACGCCCCTTCCCATCCAGTTCTACCTTGGATATGCCTGCAGCAGATGCCAAGACCCACTGGGTGAGGAGTAAGAAGATTAGAATTCCGTATGCTAGTTTATTCAGAAATGATGACAAAATAAGATTCCCTCACAGATGATTAATTTGAAGCAGGAATATTGTAATCGGGGACTTGTTAGTCAAGCGTCTTTCAACTCAACAATTTAACAAAGCGATGACAATGTATTGATTTAGCTCGATATTTGAAGGTGGAAATCAGATTGATGTGCTAAATTTTTAGAATCGCAACGAAAGACAGCTTAAACCGCCATCCAGCTTGCGGAACTCTGATACATCAACTTCCAGCACATCATACCCGGCATTACTGATTGTATTTCGTGCTTTGGGGTATCCAAACGGGATAAGCACCTTGTCATTCACCCATATACAGTTGGCTGCATAACTTTCAACGCTGGCGATGGGCAAAATATTGAATTTTTGGAAATCAGGATGGGTCAGAAACTCACCGCAGGCAAGCAGATTATTGTGCTCCAGGTAGGCTACACCTGTCTTCAGATGCAGAACCTCCTCTAAAGCCACAACTGACCCGTTAAATCCATATTTTTCTAGATGGGCAATAAGCTGATCAGCTCCTGATTGATTGGTCCGGGCGGATAAACCAATAAAAAAATGAGAGTCCACCATCATCACATCACCTGCTTCAAGGGTACCTGGTGACTGGATTACTTCAATATCCTCAAAATGCTTATCCAGGACACCGCGCATTCCTTCTGTCTCTCCACGTCGTGATGGGGCACCTGGATTGGTAATGATGGCACATTTTTTCGTAAGCAAAGCCACATCTTCTACAAAGGTTGAATCTGGATATTGAGTATTCGCCTCCAGGCAAATCACCTCCAGGCCACATGCTTCTAAAGCATGGATATATTCAGCATGCTGTTTGAGAGCCAGATCAAAGTCTGGCACTCCCAGGCTGGCAGATGTGAGTCCCTTGATCATGCTGGCTGCTGGTGTTCTGACAATGGCTTTGGTGAACATTTCATTTTCCTTTTTCAGGTATAAGCAGCATGGATAGAAAATATAATTTGGTTGAAAATAACCTGCTTATTGATACCGACAAGGTTTCAAGCCACACTGGGACTAAGTAGATGCGCAACAGTAGTTTCAATTGAAAAAGAGTATCAATATTTGAAGAATGGTCTAGCTTGTATAGAATCCTAAAATTGGGTTAACAACAGAACAGGGAATCCCCTGTCAAATATGTAAACCCTTATTCTATCAAAGACCAATAACGAAGAATGGAGTACCCCGTGATTATTGATATCATTCTACCCCTTTCCCTTGTCTTTATCATGTTCAGTCTTGGACTGAGTCTAACCCTCAACGATTTCAAAAATGTTGCGCAACAACCAAAAGTATTTGCTGTGGGTATCCTCAATCAGATGGTACTCCTACCTCTCGTGGCATTCGGCCTAATTCTGTTATTTGGATTAACCAAAGAAATGGCCGTTGGGCTCATGATTCTGGCCTGTTGCCCTGGTGGTGTTACCTCCAACATCTTAACAAAATTGGCCAAAGGGGATACGGCTCTCTCCATATCATATACAGCTGTGGTTAGCGTTGTAAGCGTGATTACCTTACCTATCATCACAGGGTTTTCTATCGCCTACTTCATGGGCGCCGAAGCTCCTCCTATCAATGTGCTCTCGCTGGGTATCACCATGTTTTTAATCACTGCCATCCCCGTCGCCATTGGATTACTGGTACATCATAAAGCAGAGGAATTCACACGTGGATTTGAACCCAAGGCCAGTAAGATTTCTGCAATCCTATTTGTCGTCATCGTTATTGGAGCCCTATCCAGTGAGTGGGATACCTTTGTGAATAATGTGACCGTCCTCGGACCTGGAATTGTAACCTTGATCATAATCATGTTGTTTATGGGATACAGCAGTGCCCATCTTTTCAAAATGAATGAGGCTCAAGCTGTCTCTGTCGCCATTGCAACTGGAATTCAAAATGCCACAGTGGGAATCACTGTTGGGAATCTAATCCTGCCTTCAGGTGAAGGTTTATCTTTGCTCAGTCTGCCCTCAGGTGTTTATGGTATTCTCATGTATCTGGTCTGTCTGCCCATCGTATTTGGCTATGTTAAATGGATTCATCCCAGATTTGTTGGAACCGCAGCCTGACATTTTTTGCAGAAACATCAGATCAGCGTGTAATGGATATGACCAAAGCAATAGTTGATAATAACCAATAGTTTAGACTATATCATTTACATATAGACCCATATCACCACAATAACATTTTAGTTGTGCAATATTAACTAATGTTAATTACGATAGATAATATAACTCTATGTTTTACCGATGTTTACGGGAACTCTCTTCATGAATTGGCATAGGACTTGTCAATTAATTCAGGCGATAAGAGTTATTTAACAATATTCGCCGATGAAGGAGACCATCATGACAACAAAATCATGGATGAAGCCAGGTCTTATTATTTTGGTAGCTGCATTCAGTCTGAATGCAATGCCTCTTGAGGCCGACGTTGTTACAAAGCCAAGACCCGTGGGTGGCATACCAGCAGTTTGTGAACACGTAACTTACCCTGATTTCGCAATGGAGATGGGTATGGAAGGAAATGTCATTCTCAGATTTAGGGTGGATGAGTTTGGCAATGTGTCGAACATTCAGGTTATTCAAAGTGGGGGCTATTTACTTGATGAAGCAGCCATGGCAGCCGTATCACGCTCAGAATGGATCCCAGCTACTCATAACAACAAGAGTTTCTCAGTTCTCTTCCAACTCCCCTTCAATTTCTCCATTGATTAGATCGTAGCCCCGTTTTACAGTCAGGATAAATCCAGTATTTGTCCTGACTGTCATTCTATTTCAATTGACATGGGAATAACTATTCTTAGTCCCTCTATCAGGACTGAATGTTTTCAAACTGAGATATTGTTGATGAACTATACTGTAGGCGCTGGTTAGGCCAGGTTTGACTGCTGTCCCTGCAGTGCTTGACTCACCGACTCCAAAAATTCTGGAACATCGAAGGGTTTTTCAAAAGTATATTTAACGCCTAAGGCTGAGACAAACTTCAAATATTCTGGAGAGGCAGCAGACATAGCAATTATTTCAGGTGCGGGTTGAAACTTCAAAAGTTCCTCACACACTTCAAAGCCTTCTTTGCGTGGCATAATCATATCCGTAATTACCAGGTCATAATGCTCATTTTTGAACAGATCCATTCCTACCATTCCGTCTGTAGCAAGATCAACATTGTAACCCACTAATTCAAGCATGGCCACCATGAACTCACCCATTGATTCTTCATCTTCCATAACCAGTATCTTCGACATATTTTACCTAACCTTTTTCTCCCCTGGAATTCGATATCTGTTCAGTGGGGAGGATTTTGTACGAACTCAAATCAAAAATATCACACATTATATATTTCAAAGATTGAGCCAGTCTTATCATGCAGGGTTATATTATTGTTTTTACTGCTATTAACGGCTTAGCTAAAATCATTGTAAATTACTCTTGTCAACAAGTAATTACAGATACTACCAATTTTGTAAGATTTATAGAACAGGAAACCTGGACCAATATTTATGACTTTCCATAGAAAAAAGCCCCTGAAATATGCTCTCAGAGGCTCGGGTGATTTGGCAGGCTGCTAGAGGACCTGCTAAGCAGGGCAGCTGTCCAACCTAAAGCTAGAGTTGTATCTAGAAATAAGCTGATACAGCTATTGAGGTCGTTTGGTTGGATACAGCATAATTATATTTATAACCGGTCAATTTGTCATAACCATCTTCATAGATGCCATTTTTATTGATATCGAGATAGACGAATGCAGTCAGGTTGCCTTCTGCACCAGATCCCAGAACAAATTTCTGGGTTGTTTTACGATTAACT
>JABIFG010000201.1 GCA_018650795.1 Fidelibacterota bacterium | reverse complement strand
CAAATAGGAATTGCTCTCATTTGTACAGGTAATGGCTCGAGTATTGCGGCGTTATGATGATTTGAGATAATTGATCGATGAATTTTTACTCAAAATCACGCAGGAGTGGACGCTTGGAAAATGAGGTTTCGGATTCAGGTTTTTTATAACAAACTACTTTACACAGTGTTATATTTTATTATAATTAACCCATGAAAGCGATTGAATGGAAACCAAAAGCAACCAAGCAACTGAAGAAGATCGGTGACCGCTCTATCCAGAAAAGAATTATCAATGCGGTTGCTGAACTAAAGACCTTCCCAGAGACCGCCAACACAAAAACTCTGACTAACCACAAATACAACCACCGCCTGCGGGTTGGAAACTGGCGAGTACTGTTCAACGCAGAAGATTACGTTGAGATCGTAACTATTGAAGAGGTAAAAAAACGAGATGAACGCACTTACTGATAGAGCCACTGAATACCAGACCATCAACCACAACGGCAAACCTGCTTTTGTACTGGTGCCTGTTGATGATTATGAGCGTATCCGCCCTATGCTTGAGATCCGCGAGACAATCCCCCATGAGGTAGTCGAGCAAAACGTATTGCACGATGTACCACTAATCAAGGCATGGCGTGAACATCTGGATATGACCCAGGAGGAGCTGGCGGAGAAGGCTGGAATGAAGCAACCCGCACTGGCCAGACTTGAACGCGGGGACGGTAAACCACGGACGGCTACTCTGAAGCGACTGGCTGATGCTATGGGAATTGCGGTGGAGGCATTGGAGGAGTAGCTTTCACGCGACTGATGGCGGATGATCTGGAGCCTGATGCTGACAGCTGATCTACATCAAGAGATTCGTTAAATTGGTTATTGAAAATGCAACAACGTCATGATTATCCATAGACCCAACGACTGATCTGTCAATACTTTTCCGGACAAAAAATCACGCAACATTTGATCTCTCAGCCTCAAATTGAAGAGGGGCTTTGTAGTCAATAGTTGAGTGGCGTCTTTGCTGATTATAGAAGACCTCGATATATTCAAAAATATCCTGCTTGGCCTCCTCTCTGGTCTGGTATCTACGGTGATGAACAAGTTCTGTCTTTATGGTATGAAAGAAGCTTTCTGACGGGGCATTGTCCCAGCAGTTTCCCTTCCGACTCATGCTGCATATAAAACCATTTTCCTTGATGGTCTGCTGATACAGTCCAGAGGCATACTGGCTACCTCGATCACTGTGGAGCATTAGCCCTTTGAGTGGGCGGCGTTTCCACATTGCCATAATCAGAGCATCATTTACCAGAGTCGCTGTCATTCTGTTGGACATTGACCACCCCACAATCGCCCTGGAGTAGAGGTCTATCCATACTGCAAGATAGAGCCAACCCTCATCAGTATGGATGTAGGTAATATCGCCTGTATACACGGTATTAGGTTGATTTACTTGAAATTCTCTATCCAAAAAGTTAGGTGCTACCGGGTAATTATGGTTAGAATTGGTGGTCGCTTTAAACTTTTTATGGCTCTTGCTTTTCAAGCTCTGCTCTTTCATCAATCGTCCAACTCGGTTGATGCTGATGACCTCCCCCTCATCCAGCAAGTCCTTTCGGATTCGGATTGCTCCGTAGGTCTCTCGGCTCTTTTTATGGAGAGCCTTTACCCTTGCCCCCAACCGCCGATCCTCTTTGCTGTGGTTGCTCTCAGGACGTGTCAGCCAGTCATAGTAGGCACTTCTGGATACCTCAAGCAGGCTGCACATCAGGGTTACATTGAAGACTTTATGGTGCTGCTTGATGAATGCGTACTTCACATGCTTTCCTTTGCAAAGTACGCGGCGGCTTTTTTTAATATATCTCGCTCCTGTTGTAAGCGCTTGTTATCTTTACGTAGTACCTTCAGCTCATCATACAGATGCTGGGGCTCAGTTTTCTGAGCTGGTCGCTGACCTTTTTGTTGATATTTGTGAATCCAGGTATGCAGGGTGCTCTTATTAATTCCCAGCTCCTCAGCCGTTTTCGATACGGGTTGATCACTTTCAAGAGCCAGCTTGATAGAGGATTCTCTGAATTCATCTGTGTACTGATTCGGTTTTATCGATTTACTCATAGGGGCACATTCTCCTGTTTATTGCTCAAGATTACTTGAGACTGTGTGTCCTGAAAAGTATAGAGGGATCAATTTCTGACGGTCTAATTCACTCAATCTCATGGTTCTTTTGCCAATGAGGAGAAGGGTTACGCAGATGTCGAGTAAGTTTCTATGAAGATAACGGCTATACAGCGCTGAAAACCCCCATGCTCCCGCCACATATATTCCCTGCAAACAGTGTGTTACGTGGAATTATTAACCTTTAGAGCAAATCGGTGAAACCATCAGAAT
>JABIFG010000200.1 GCA_018650795.1 Fidelibacterota bacterium | reverse complement strand
GATGGTCAGCAGGTGTTGGAGGAGAGCCGATCATTAGGGATATTGGGGTACGCCACCGTCTTTATTATGATCACCGCTGAGACTGCGCGTGCGATGGTATTGAGTGTAGTTGAGAACCGTCCAGATGATTATCTCACCAAACCATTTACCCGTTCTGTACTTTCCACTCGCCTGAAACGGCTGTTGGCAGAGAAGCAGGGGCTAGAGGTGGTTGATAAGGCGTTGGCACAGAAGAGTCACAAACGTGCTATTCACTATCTGGATAAGATGATTGAGGAGCGCACTGGCAGTTCGTATGAGTTGTTGCGGATCAAAGCAGATATTTTAGAGAAGAACCGCTATTTTGATGATGCACTTAACATTTATGAGGAGACCTTGGCACTGCAGCCGCTGCTCTGGGCACAGCTAGGGCGTGGTCGGATACTGTTTAACCTGAAGCGGTATGAAGAGGCGCTTGCCAGTTTTGAGGCGGTGCTGGAGGAGAATGACGCTCATAATGTGGCGCGAGACTGGATGGCTCGAGCACTGATGGCGCTAGATCAGGGAGAGCAGGCACAACAGGTTTTACAAGAAGCTGCTGACCAATCTCCAAGAGTGTTAAAGCGGCAAAAATTATTGGCTACAGTGGCACAAAAAAACGGTGATCTGGAGTCCGCACAGAGAGCATTTGAGAGTACGGTTCGTCTGGGAGAGCACTCACTATTTCGAGAGGTTTCTGATTTCACGGGCCTGTCTGACGTACTGATGAATCAAAAGGCCTCACAGAAGGCGCTGGGTGTTTTAAAGAGAGCGAAAAAGAGCTTTGCGGGTGAGCCTTCTGCTTTGGTAGAGACCTCTCTGCAGGAGAATGCGGCCTATACGCAGCTGGGTAAACCCAATGAGGCTGCTAAGGCGTTGCAGAAGGCGACTGAGAATTTTGAGAAACGTGATAAGGCGGTTGATGCAAATGTAGCACTCAAGTTGGCTAACAAACTGACGGAAGAGACCCGCAAATTTGAGGGGGAGGCAGACGCCGCAAAAGGGATGATGGCGGAGGCTCTGAGACAGAAGAGTAATAAGAAACGTGAGCAAAATAAAAATTTGGTGAAGGGGATTCTGGGAGAGGTAACCCAGCAGCACCACAATAATGCTGAGATTCAACAACAGATCGACACCTTGGCAGATCAATCTGATATGAGTGATGAAGAGCGTAAGCAGCTTAATTCTGTACGCCAGGAAGTGCTTAACCTGAATAGCGACGGAGTTTCACTCTATAAACAAGGAAAAGTGGTTGAGGCCTCTAATATCCTGTTTGAAGCCGCAGAGCGTTTAGCCGGAAATCGAATAATTAACCTCAATGCTGCTCAAGCCTTGTTGGGGGTCATTATTAAGCAAGGGGTGACTCAAGAGTTGGTTAATCAGACGGACGCCTGTTTGAGTCGTATTCCACCGGAGGATCATGATGATAAATATAAGAAGTTGCACAACCTATTTGAAAGATTTGTCCAAAAGCTGGGGTAGATAGTATGCAGTGGTCTGATCTGGTTGCTAATCAACTTCATGATTTAAAAAATCAGCTGGGTGTGTTGATGCAGCAGATCGACTCTACTCAAGCGGAGGAACGGATCCTCTTACAGAAAAGTAGTCGGTTGATCCATGATGACCTAAATAGTTTGTTGATCCTATTTCGTATGGATGAAAACAAGTTCAAACTTGACCGTATGGACCTCCCTCTGTGTGACGTGCCTGAAGAGGCCGCTGCACGGCATGAACCACTATTGAGGTCATCGGATATAGATCTACAGTTAGAGTGTGACCCTGACGCCTACGGTTTTTATGACCGCCCTTTACTGGTTAGTGTTCTCGCTCATGGCGTATTGAATGCCATTAATGCACAAGCAAAAACAATCCATCTGCAGGCGAAATTAGAGGGGCAGGGGTGCTGCTTTTCTGTAGATGATGATGGTGTGGGGCTGAATGCTCCTATAGAACAGTCAGAGCGCATACCGGGGGCTGGAGTAGGGATTTTGCTGGGAAAAGAGGTGGCTGCGGCTCATAAAAGAGGGGAGCAACAGGGCGAACTGACTCTACAACCTAGTGAAGCGTTAGGAGGTACACAGCTTCGTCTATGGATACCTCAGTAATGGAGAGCGCTTCAATCAGCTCTCTGCTACGGTGCTCAAGTTGGTCGTCATCATAAGGTGTTGCAGGTGAGTGGCCCCAAACAGGTGCAGGCCATGCTGGGTCATCAGCAAAGCGAGCGATATGGTGCAGGTGTAGTTGAGGGACCAGATTCCCCAATGCGCCCACATTCAGTTTCTCTGGGCTGTATAACTCTAACAACACCTGTTGAACCTGATTGGACTCATCGAGCAGTTGTAGCTGTTGCGGCCTCTCTAAATCAATTAATTCACACAAGTTGGGTTGTTGTGGAACCAAAATAATCCAAGGATAGCGGCTGTCGTTAAG
>JABIFG010000199.1 GCA_018650795.1 Fidelibacterota bacterium | reverse complement strand
GTGTAACCCTGATCAATAACCAGACTGACTGCATCCAGCTTGAACTCTTTCGAATATTTCTTTCTCTCTGTCATTTCTATTTCCTCTTGTTAAGGTCATTATCCTTAACTCAGGTGTGCAGGGCTATTGGACCACATCAATGCTGGTAGGGTGTAATTATCCTAGCGGTGTGAAGAGGATCCAATAAAATGAAAAGTATTCTTGCAGTAGATGATTCTGAGGTAATTCGCAATCTGATTAGTCACGTTTTTTGCAAGATGAGTGATCACTACGATATGTCAGTAACTGAATGTGGTACAGATGCCTTACGCTTGATTGAGCAACGCCGTTCTTCTGCATTGCGCCCTTTTGATTTGGTCTTGGTTGATGTCAATATGCCGCTTGATATCAATGGTTATGAGACAGTCAAAGAGATTCGTAAAACACCGGGTTACCTGACTACACCCATCCTGTTCCTAACAGCTGATGACTCTGATGAAGCTAAACAGAGAGGCCGGGAAGTAAAGGCAAACGGGTGGATTACTAAGCCCTTTGCTCCAGGGACATTATTGAAAACAATTAATCGTGTTCTTGCCTGATAATTAATCTTAGGTACGGTTGTTATAGATCCTCTAAGCCCTCAACATCACCACATTATCCTCAGTCTGCTCACCCACAATACGCTGCAACTCTCGCTCCCATTTCATCAAGCCTGATTGCTTCTCATCGAAGTAATCATGAGCGTCATAGTGCACATCAGCAACGTCAGTCAGTGCGTGGTTCTGTATGCGGTTTCTAACTTCTTTGAGAACCTTAATGCGTGCCATGTGGGTTTTGACAGTGCCTCGTAATGTGCGAGGACTGAAGTGGGGGAGGCTCTCCCTTTCGATCATGCGCCCCACTGCCTTACCCAATGAGCGCCATTTGTACGGGGTGTGTATGTCATGCCTACCGGGGAACACCTGATTGGATATATTGCCTTTATCATCCACTAATACCGGTTGCCGTTTAATGATATCGGCCACCATAGGGGTAAGCGGCACTATGTGGTTTACGGCTCTCTTCTTCCCTGTTTTTAACCTGTTGGGTGGGATGCTCCATACGCCATCTTCTAAATCCAGCTCGCTCCATTCCATACCGATCACCTCCTGAACCCTCTGACCCGTTAGCAGCAGGACACGAAGAGCGTCCTTAAGGGCGTCCTCCATGCCTACATAGCTCTCTAATGTGGTCCATAGCGTGCGTATGTCATCTTTAGATAACGCTGTTTTATCTGGCTCACCCTTCGCTGGTTTGGTTACCTTACTGACGGGGTTAATGTCCCATTCTTCATGTCCGGGGCACTCATCATCTTTAATGGCTCGATTGAAAGCGGCGTGGAGGTAGATATAGGTTTGTCTGGCTGAGATATTGGAGCCGCGTTCCTTGATGGGCTGGATTACAGCCTTGATATCCTTACTGGTTACCGCCTTGGCTTTCATCTGTCCGATTGCAGGGCGTACCCCGTTATTGAACAGAATCGTTATGTTATCAATGGTCCCTTGATTGCTCTGGTTGCTGATGTAGTAATCCAGCAGTTCATTGACGGTTGCTGCCTTATCCTCTGCTTCCTGCTTCTTACGCTCTGCCTCTAGTTTATCTTCACGGTCCTTACGGGCTTTCTTCTGCTCTTCAATCAGCTTCTCACGCTCCCCAGCTGGATCTATGCCTTCCTTGATGCGATCACGTACCTTACCGGCTTGTTTTCTAGCGTCTGCCAGCTTCACCTTGGGGTAGTTACCCAGATTGTGGTACTTGCGCTTCTCTGTGGTGGGGGAGGTGTAACTGAGGTAGAAGGTGATCAGGCCGGTTGCTGATACCTTCACGCAGAACCCCTTGACGCCACCGGGGGCTGTAGCTTTATCTCGCTCCCATTGAACCTTCCCTGTGGCCTTTAGCCCCTTCATTGTAGTTGGTTGGATAATTTCACTATCTGCCATGGGTTGCCTCCAATTGGTCCGCGTTTGGTCCGCGTTTTATTTTAGCTTTCCACATTACTCTGTAGATGTCTATAGACACGCTTAGACATATAGTATAGTATTAACAGTGAGATAGCAATAACAGCCTGCTTCAAGTTTAGTTACTTAGATGCTTAAGAACTACGCTACGAACTAAGGTGTCGGAGGTTCGAATCCTTCCGGGCGCGCCATTTTATATGTTTAAAAACAATCTGTTATCTTAGATTTCAGGTTGTTTTTTTGTCCCTGTGGAGAGAGGTGTGGGCATTTTGTGGGCACCTCGATTAGAGCGCGCTTTTCCCT
>JABIFG010000198.1 GCA_018650795.1 Fidelibacterota bacterium | reverse complement strand
CTGTGGTGATCATGTGTTTTTTCTGTGTTGATCATATCAAGCAGCTTGATCTGTCCATACTCCCTAGAAATCAAATATTAGATAATGTGGGAAATTGCATGCCTTTCTCAGGAAAGCAGAGTCTCCTTTGAGTCAGGTCCAGCCATGAGAGGCCACATAATCAAAGCAGCATCAGAGGCGGCTAAGCTCGCATAGCGACAGCAACCATCCCCCGCACCGACGTCAGCTACCCGTCCTGAGCGCCATCTCAGTCATCCCGCAACTGCGCAATTAGAGCCATCTTATATGAGGAGCATCTCACAGCCACTCTCCCCATAACTTAACCACTTTTCAACCCCACCGCCCCATCGATCATCGACGATCCTTGGGGCTTTTTTTTTCGCTTGGAGAAAACCCAATGCCCAAGTACAACAAACCAAATCCTCTCTCCACTCTACACAAACACCAGAGCCGTCAGATGAACCAGTTCTTCAGTATCGGCGGATCGATGGCCAATAACCATTTCCTCAAGATGTCTGAGCGAACCCGGCGCTGGCTGGAACACGTCGAAGATCAGATCGAAACAATCCACAGCCGGGGAGAGCTCCCCACCAAGTACCAGTGGCTCAAGATGGATCTCCTCCGATGGCTTCACAGGAAGTACCACAATGCATCACTCCATTGCGATGGAAAGGGATTCGTCGCTCTCTTCTTCGGCCTTCTGGTGGCCGTCGGATTCATTGGCCTTGTCTCACTGCTCTACGTTTTGCTGGCGATTGTATTGATCTGGTTGTTGCCGCATTTCATCGACTGGTTCTTCAGTTTTCCGTGAGAGCAGCAGCAATCGCTCTAATCATGCTATGGGCGCTCCAGGTGCTGGTGAAAGTCATCCCTCTAATCTTCGCGAGCCTGATTGTGCTCGCCGTATTCTGGAAAAAATAACATGAACACACCACTCTTCAACGGCCTAACCATCTTGGCGGCCATCATCCTCTCTCTGAAGTTCCCCGGTCTCGCGATCATCACAAGCATCATTTGGATTGGCTATTTACTCACAAGATCGATCATCGGATTCTTTGGAAGGTTGCACACGAACAGATTGGAACGTCGATGGCGTCCTTCCTAAGAGTGTTGTTCATCATCTGGATCGCTCGCTACGCCGTCACAGTTCTGCTCATCATCACGCTGGTGTGGTTGCTCCATTTTTTGAACCGCCACCTGTAGCCCCACCGGCAGCTCGAAACCGCCCCAGAGCCGTCCAGAGTCACCACCTCCGCAGCACTCGTGGAGTCGCCATGACCTCGGCTATGGAATGCCTCCGTGTCCGAGAGTAGTGCAGTTTGGGGCAGCTCCGGTGGCCTCTATGAAAATCATCGACTTAGTCAGAATTCCAGTTTTCCAGAATTCCCCCCCCCCCCCCCGGCCAGCCCATGCACAGCGGAAAACTGGAAGACTGATTCAGATCAACGGGTTTCTAAAATCAGGAACCCATTCGACGAGAGAGATCAACAAGAAGCTGGATACTGTCTTCGGAGAGTTTCTGGCAGCTGCTGTTGAGCTCTTTGATCAGCGCACTCTTACTTCTGGCGTTGGAGTGTTTACGGGATTCAAGAATGGCGACAATCTCGCTATTCAGGGATCGATGATTGTCATTTGCACTTTTATGCAGTGACTCCCGCAACTGTTCTGAGATACGCAGTGTGAAGCGCACTCCTTCGTCGACAACTCCCATCCGTAACATTCCGTAACTTATTGACACTAGCATGGTGTCAGAAGCTGAGCTATTATTCTGGTGTCAATGTGACACCACTAACTTTTAAACATTAATGGAGAATCATTATGGAATGGTGGATGTGGCTAATACTTGTATTCATTGTGCTCGCCTTTTTTTCAAGAGACTCAGAAGAAGATAAAAAACAGGAAAAAGCTGAGAAATTGGCAAAGAAGCGTCAGGAGGCGGTTAGCCGACAAAGCACTTATGCCGAAATCGTCCCCGAGATTCTTGCGCTATGCGTTGCAACGACAGAAGAGGTCAATGATGACGCTCTAGATCTTGCCAGGGAAATGCTGAATGAAGACAACCTGATTCTCGATAAGAGCACCGCATTTGACTCACTCACTAACAATTCACTGCTAATGCACGATAGTCGTAAAAAATCGATCTCCATTCTCAAGCTAAGAGCCACAACAGTCATCAGCAAAGTTCCGAAGATTACAGACCCCCTCCAGAACAGTCGCGTGCTGGTTATGCTTGAGGGAATGAAAGATCAAATGGGAAGTAACAAGGCGGATGAAAAGGCACTGAGTATTGTTGATGCTTTTATTGATGCAGTCGAGTCCAATATGGCAAGAACTATACCTGGGGACACAATTACTGCTCAATCTAACCGCAGCACTAAAGCATCAACATCAGCCAACATCGCAAGCCCAACTGAGAAGAAATCTGGTTCATCTGCACTTAAATATGCAGCAACTGCGGCTGGTGGTGCTCTTGTTGGAAGCGCAGTAGCCAATACAGCTAGTGCATCTGAAGCGAGTCCGGCTGACAATATTGAAGAGATGGACAGTGGTGTTGGTGAGATGGAAAGTTCTGAAACTCCTGATGATGTAGATATTTCAGAGGAGACAGGTTTAGGTGATGAAGAAGGCGGAGGAATCTTTGATCTATTTGGTGATGATTAATGTCAGGTGTAATTACATTACTGCTTCTAGTCATAGCAATTGTCGCTGTGTTTGGAGAGGGCGGTAAAGCCTTCATCAAGTACGCACTGGTGTTTCTATTCTTCCTAATTATATTCGCAAACTAGTCATCTAATACATCATCAACTCACCCTCACCTGCTTCATGGCTCGTGGGGTTTTTTAACGCCCAAAGAAAAGGACAACCAATGACAAAAATATCAACCAAGAAATCACCCAGCGGCGGTGAGAATGCATCTCCAGACATTCAAGTCATCAAGTTGGCGAAGTGCAAATCTCTCTCGGGAAAGAGCGCACTCAGTTATCAGCTCGGCCACAATCATCAAAATGAGCTCTTCATCCGCATTGTCGGCAATAATGGCGGCGGCTTCTTCGGTCAGGACTGGGTTGCATATGAGGACATCATCAACCAGTTCGAAGCCTGCCCTGAGCAAATCACCTCTATGTCTCTACAGGGACTGTTTCACAGAAAGTCCGCCAATACTCAAGGGTTCATCCTGGCAGCACTGGTTGCTGAAGGAGTCATTGCTCCATCCAAAGAGAAGCAGAGAGCCTACACACTCCAAGACACAGAGCCTTTCTTCAAAGCTATGGAACAGCTCCGGACCGACGCAGAACAGGGAAAGAGCAAACCGGCACCTCGCAGAAAGCAGCATCCTCCCAGCAGGAAGAAAGCAGCAACCTCACCCGACGAACCCGTCACACCCGACGAAAACTGATCCGAAACAACGCAGTACCGATGCGTCGATTCGACGTCACCCGGAACGTCACCCGACACCCCACCCGACGGCGTCTAACCCCATGAAACACATCGAGAGTCGTCGGGTGCGCCGGGTTCGTCGAGTACGTTTCCGGTTTTTTTCTCCGCACCACCACCGGCGCTCCTGGAGCCACTAAGAAGTAGTGCGT
>JABIFG010000197.1 GCA_018650795.1 Fidelibacterota bacterium | reverse complement strand
CAAGCCAGCTTGAGCTAATCAAGAAAACCACATGCCGATATCCAAACCTGAGTCGCACAGAGATTGCATCCACCCTCTGTGAGTTGCTGGAGTGGCTTCGACCTAATGGAAAACCAAAAACCGTAGAGTGCCGAAACTATCCGGAGCGCATTACGATCAAATATATCTTCACAGATGATAATTTCAAGCGTAGCGAGCTGCAGCAATTTGTTTTCAATATGGGAGAATATGAGCTGCTTGACTGTAACTTTCTGATCAGTGCAGACTTTAAATCGGAAATATTCGACGAACGTGTGGTGGTCTCCATAATAGAACTCTTCTTTCTCCTCTACGAAAAGGGGGCATATGGAGTCAGCTTTGATGATCATATCTACTATAGAGTCAGAGAAATTGGAGGACGTATTGAATCGCTATTTGAGCGTTATGAGATCAGTGAGTCACTACGGAATCTGTATCATGAAATGGCGAGGCGGGTGATCCAAGCAGAGAATAGAGGGGTTGTTTTATGGGGTACGGGGGAGTTTTCCAGTTACTTATTGAACTCCTCTGAGTCGGTTCATCAGCAGAAAATAGCACTTTCTAAAGTGGTGGATGGGATGGAGGAGAAATGGGGGAGTGATTTTATGGGCTTCATGGTAGGTAGCCCCGAGACCATTGACTTGGAAAAAGATTATATAGTGGTGGCCTCCTCCAATTACTATGGTCAAATAGTGCATCGATTGTTATCGATGGGGTTTCCAATTGAACGAGTGATACCTAATTTTATCTTGTGAGAGAGAATGATGTCCGAAGCAAAATTATCAGGTCAAGTTGCAGTCATTACCGGAGCCTCTCGCGGGATTGGCCGAGACGTTGCGTTGACCTTTGCACGTGAGGGAGCCTCTTTGGTGCTTGTCTGTTTAAGAGACCAGAAGGCATTGACAGCAGTGCAGCAGGAGGTGGAAGCATATGGTGCCAGGGTAATTGCATTGATAGGGGATGTTTCAGAGGTCGTCTTTTGTGAGTCAGTCTATAGCGCCTCTAAAGAGGCCTTTGGTGTAGCGGATATTTTAGTGAACTGTGCCGGTACTATTACCCGAGCGCCATTTGAGGAGATGTCACTGGAAGATTGGCATCGGGTGATCGATGTGAACTTGCATGGGGCTTTCTATATGTGTCGCCAATTTATACCGGATATGCGGGCGCAGAAGCATGGCAAGGTGATCAATATGACCTCTCAAATGGCCCATATGCCACATCCGAGTGCCTCCCCTAGTTACGAGGTATCCAAGGCAGGATTGACTGCACTGACTCGACACCTAGCCTACCAGTATGCACCGTATAATATCTGTGTCAATGCGATTGCCCCAGGCTCCATCGATACTGATATGCCCAAGAGTATGACTGAGACAGCACGTGAACGGCTACGAAATGGAGTGCCGATGAAAAGATTGGGAGAGCCGGAAGAGGTAGGGGAGTGCGCACTATTTTTGGCATCGGATATGTCAAACTATGTGACCGGCACCACCCTGCATGTCAATGGTGGCTCGTTAATGAAGTAATGGCTCCTGCCGAATCGTCATTACGTTTGATTTTACGAACGTTATAGCGTACGCTAAGATTTAGAGGTAGATAAAGTTAAAGGTAGATAATATGACAATTCTTAATGCAACAGAAGCGCGTTCAAAACTATACAACTTAATCGACGAAACTGCAGTTACACATCAACCTATTGTTATCACTGGAAAGCGTGGCAATGCTGTACTTGTTTCAGAAGAAGATTGGAACTCTATTTCAGAAACACTGTACCTCTTATCAGTGCCAGAAATGAGGGAGTCGATCAAGGAAGGTTTGAATGAGCATATTTCTAAGTGTGCGAAGGAATTGGAGTGGTGAAATGGTCGTTGGTCTATACAAAACAGGCACAGAAAGATGCGAAAAAACTTACTGCTTCTGGCCTGAAGAAGAAGGCTAAAGATTTGCTCAATATTGTAGAAACAAACCCATATCAAAACCCTCCACCGTATGAAAAATTAGTGGGTGACCTAGCTGGAGCCTATTCTCGTAGAATCAACATTCAACACCGACTTGTTTATCAAGTGATTGAAAAAGAACGTACTGTAAAGGTGATTCGGCTATGGACACACTATGAATAAAGTTATCAGTGTGGTTGCTATGAAGTGGGATAGGTCTGACTATAGTGTGTAATGGAAAAGGAGTAGGGTGTGGAGCGTAAAACTGATGTGGCAGAGCAGGTTGTAGAGTTGCTGATACAATACTCAGTGCAGACGCTGGACAGTGTGGATGAAAATTATAATTTTGTTACCAGCGGATTGCTCGACTCATTCTCCCTGTTGAGTTTTATCACCGATGTTGAAGAGCAATTTCAGATTGCCTTTACCCCGGATGAGTTAACCAGCGAGTTGATGCAGACCATCAGCGGGTTGAGTGCCGCGGTCTCTCGTAAGATTATCAGCCAGGGATAGCTCGGATGGGTGATATCTACTCAGTAGTCCGGCACCATGCCGTTACCACCCCTGACAAAATTGCCATCCTCAATGAGAACGGCGACGCCATCAGTTACCGGCAGTTGATGCAAGCTGTGGAGCAGCGTTACTGGCAGTTGAGTCAGGTGGTTACTCCGGGAAAGAGCCGGGTTGCCCTCTCTCTGCATGAAGGGGAGCAGGTGCCCATTACGGTATTGGCGCTCAATCAGCTTGGGGTCGGCGTAATTCCCCTCAACCCGACCCTGCAAACTTCGCAGCTTCAACAGCTCCTGAAAGCAGTGGATGCCGATGTGGTGGTTGCTGAGGCAGATACGGTGCCACTCTTCAGGACGTTGGATGGTCTTCAGATGGTTGTTGTTGGGGCGGTTGAGGGTGAGGAGTCAAGCGCTGAAGTCGATGCGAATGCAGCGAATAGGGAGTATCAGCCTAACGCCCCCTTTTTGATTACCCTCTCATCGGGGTCAACGGGTGATCCCAAGCCGATTATCTTTTCGGAGCAGAACAAGCTGAGGCGCTCAAAACAGGCACAGGAGATGTATCAGGTAAGCGCAGAGGATCGAGTCCTCTGTGCCTCCCCGTTTTTTCACTCACTGGGACAGCGGCTCACCCTGTTGCCACTCCTGGTTGGGGCGACACTGGTGCAGCTCCCCCGTTTTACCGCAAAGCGTTGGGCCGATCTGGTTGAGCGACAGCAAGTGAGTTTTACCATCCCGGTCTCCTCTCACCTTCATGAGTTGGTGGGGTTGTTGATTGAGCAACCGGAACGTTTCGCCTCGTTGCGTTGCCTGGTGAGCTCATCAGCCGCGATTTCAGATGATGTTAAGCAGCGGCTATTTAATGCACTGCGTTGTGATTTCCATGAGATGTATGGTGCCTCAGAGGTTGCAACAGCAACCGACCTGAATCGGGATCAAGCCACACGACATCCCCATTCTGTTGGCTTTCCTTGTCCCGGCGTTAGGTTACAGATTGTTGATGATGGCGGTGTAGTGCAGCCACCTTGTGAGATTGGAGAGATTGTTGTCAACTCCCCATTGGCCTCTCCCGGTTACTATCGATTGCCTGCTGTGACAGAGGCCTCCTTTGTGGAGGCGTTCTTTCATACCGGAGACTTGGGTTATCTGGATGAAGAGGGTTACCTCTATTTCGTCAATCGCAAAAAAGAGATCATTGTCACGGGTGGAATGAATATCTATCCGTCTGATATTGAGTCGGTTCTGAGTGGGCATCCTCAAATTACAACGGTGGTTGTGGTCGGGATCAGTGATAGCTATCTGGGGGAGGTTGCAGTGGCTGTTGTGGTTGGGCGGGGAAATGCAAAACAGTTGGAGCGGGAGTTGAGAGGCAGGGTTCGGGAGCAGCTCTCTCCCTATCAGCATCCACTGCGTTATTTTTTCAGAGAGCAGCTACCGATGACTGCCTCTGGCAAGGTCGATAAGATGGCACTACAAGATGAGTTGAATGGGCTGGGTCTAGAGTTGAGCGCGAAGCTCAGGGCCTTGCAGGGAGGTCAATAAACCGGTGATTGTGATCCGTACCCACGCCTCCTCAACGGTGGGGATTGGCCATTTGGCGCGTTGCCGTCGACTGGCTATTCGCTTGCAGCAGCAGGGGTTTGAGATTCTGTTTGTGGTGGATTGTGAAAATATTCAGCTCAACAATTATCTGAGTGCGTTTCCAGTACATATGCTCTATAGCAATGAGGCCGATTTTGCCTCTGAGGTTGAAGATGCAGCCCACTTCTTAAGTTTGATGGGGGGTGTTTCTCCTGAGGCTATTCTGGTGGATGATTATCGACTCTCCGCTATATGGGAGCAGTCCGTGAGCCATCTAGAGGCTCCATTAATCGTGGTCGATGACCGGGATAGTGATTTACACCATTGTCAGCTATTGATTGATGCGAAGTGGGAGGGGGAACGGACAGCGCAGCGTTATCAACACAAGGTGCCCGATTTTTGTACCCGATTGCTGGGGCCGGCCTATCTATTGATGGATGCCTCCTCTGAGGCTAAGGAAAGAGCCGTTATAGAGACAGAGCAATCAGTCTCACTTAATCTGCTGTTGAGTTTAGGTGGAGGAGGAGATCTTGCTTTGTTGGTTGAGTTGATGCGGCAACTGATTGAGCAGATGCCGAAGGGGGTGCACTGTACGGTTCGTCCGGTTGTTGGCCCCTACGCCATCCATCAGCAAGAGCTGCTGGCATTCAGTCAGCAATATGCTGTTGTTCAACCCATCACCAATCAGGATGGTCTGTTAGGAGAGCTAAGTCACACAGATCTGTATGTTGGCGCTGCGGGTGGAACACTGTTTGAGGCTTTGGCTCTGCGTATTCCCTCGTTGACCTTCTCCATTAGCGATAACCAGCACAATGGTTTGGCTGATCTTGAGGCCCTAGGCCACTACTTCCACCTCAATAGTTTGCAGCCTAATGCGTATGCAGATCTGGCTAAACTGATCTGTGTCATGTTGACCAGATTGGATCGTCTTCGTCTGCTCTATCATCAACCCGCAACAGTACAGATTGATGGTAAGGGGGTGGAGCGAGTGGCCCATGCGATAGAGCGACTCATTAGTGGAGAGCAGATACTGTCGTTAGAGGATGAGCAGCGTAAAGAAGAGAAAACGCCAGGTGATGGGTATCAGCTATCCCCCGTTGATGACCGACAGGTGAACCGTTATCTGGATGCCAGAAATCTGGATCTCAACTTAAAGAATATGACGGTTAAAGAGAAGGTGGGGAGCCTGTATCACTATACCTGGTGGCTGCAGAGCAATAGAAGATCGTCCTACCTGCTTGAGAGGTCAGGAGAGCCTCTGCTATACATTTGGCACCAGCTGCAGCAGGTGAACGGTATTGAGGTATTGGTCGGAGGGTGGTTTGTCTGTTCAGAACGTTGTACGCCAATCGATGCCATGTATGCGTTGAATCAACAGTTGAAAATGACGGATGAAACGTTTGCAGAACTCCCCTGGGTTGCGGTCATTCATCAACAGAACCGTTTTGTGCAGCAGCTTAATGGTCGGTTAGGGTTTAAGAGAGTTGAGGCGGAGGATGTTATGGCTCCAGTTGTTCAATCCTGTTTTCCAATGGCGACCCATGAGAATTTTTTCTACTATGTTCGGGAGCCTCAAATTGCCTCAGAGTGAGAGCTGTTGCAGGATTTTATCAACCACATGGTGAGGTTCGGCACTGCTATCGATTGAGATGGCATCATCAGGAGTCTCTAGTGTATCGAGTTGGCTGTTGAGCAAGTGAGGAGGAAAGAAGTGATTGTCTCGAGCGTTGATACGTTGGTGCAGTATTACAGTGGGGGCATGTAACCAGACAGTTTGGCAGCTCATGCACTGTCTCATCAGCAGTTTTCGATATCGTACCTTTAATGCCGAGCAGGCAACGATTGTCTGTTGGCTCTTTGCGAGCTTTTCAGCCAGTGTCTCAAGCCATTCCAGACGTTCAATATCTCCTGAATCCGAAACCTCATTTTCCAAGCGTCCACTCCTGCGTGATTTTGAGTAAAAATTCATCGATCAATTATCTCAAATCATCATAACGCCGCAATACTCGAGCCATTACCTGTACAAATGAGAGTAATTCCTATTTG
>JABIFG010000196.1 GCA_018650795.1 Fidelibacterota bacterium | reverse complement strand
GTAAAGAATTATGATAAAATATAATTAAAATAAATCAGTGTGTTGCGTTAATATTTGACAGAAAATTAGTTGCTTGTATAATCGCGCATCTACATTTTAGGCGCGTAACTCAGTTGGTTAGAGTGTCACCTTGACATGGTGATTATCTATTAGTAGAAATAGATGTAACTAGATGAAATGCAATAATAAAAGCCGTTTTATATTGCATTAAGACGTAATAAATCGTAACATTTCAAGTATTAAAATACTTTAGTTAACGATTGTAATGTCCCAAATAAGGAATTTTGGTTGAGTGGTACAAACTCAGTACGATCCTGGGAAGTAGTACAAATGCAGTGTGATCCTGAGAAGTATCAATAGTTGCAAAAGGAAATGCAGCACCTGAATTTTCAACATACTGATATTAAAATAGAAAATCCGCACAAACTTATGCAACTATTAATAGTACAAACGCAGTGTGATCCTGGGAAGTAGTACAAACGCAGTGTGATCCTGAAAAGCGGCACAAGCCCAGTAAGATTGTGATACAGATGGAGAGCGAACTCAGCGAAACTGCGTTGATATGCACACCGTTCGGTGTACAATGTTATCATGATAAACACACTATGGGGAAAGGTTAATGGCTACCATTCAAACTAGCATGAGACTAGATGAAAAGCAGTTTTCAGAAGCAAAGGAAATCCTTTCTCATTTGGGACTGAACTTCACTGAGGCAGTTAATATTTTTACGAACATGGTTGTTCTGAATCGAGGGCTTCCATTCGATGTGAAAATCCCTAATCAGGAAACGGTTGCGATTTTGAAAGATATTCGCAAGGGTGAAGGTCTTGAAGAGATCACGCTGGATGATTTAAAAAAAGATTCCTCTACTAAATGAGGCGGTTGTACCGTCACAAGCAATTCAAAAAAGACTTTGCGAAGGTAAGGTTGAGTGATCCTCATATGGAAAAACTTTTTCTGTATGTGGGTTCATTGCTTGAAGAAAAATCACTGCCTCATGAGTCGAGGGATCATGCTTTGACCGGGGAATGGTCAGATTTTAGGGAGTTTCATCTGGGTGGGGATGTTCTTGTGATCTATAAGCTAGAGCAAAGCAGCATCTGTCTAAGCCGAATTGGCTCGCATGCACAACTTTTCAAGTCTATGTAAATCTATCTTGCGAAGGAAAGTATCAGCTTTGTCAATCAGTGAGTAGCCTCATATTTTAGGGGTTAATGATTGGATAGGATAGTGATCACAGAATGTAAGTTTTCCTCAATTTGCTAGGCACCATTCAGCCATAGATAATGGTAACTATGAATATCACTCTAGAACATGTTCGGTTTGAGTCCATTCTCTGCAAGCTTGATGACTATGTTGTACGAAAAGAGGGGCACAATCCGCTGCTTGATGAGCTGACCGGCATCATCTCCGAAGAGTCAGCTAGGATGCTGCTCTATCTTCACCCCATGTTGGTTTCTCCATTACCTGGGAATGGTGGTACCAAGCAAATGTACCAGTTCCTATCTGGGTTACAGAGCTATCTACTGGCTCGATCTGTCGTAGATGGTCGCGAGGTACCCGTGTTGGTTGTTGATAAAGTCCCGGTACCCAACCCTCAAATGATCAACCAATTGTTGTCTAGACCACTGTTGTTGGTTAGTGATGAGCAACTCCTCAAGCAGTGGGATTATTGGCGAGAGGTTAACCCAGATCAGCTGGCAGATATCGGGACAAGAATGAAGCTGAAACAAACAGAGGCCAAGTTGATTGGGCTTACCGAATCAAGAGTCAGGGCTGTTCGACGAAATGCAAATCCAAGTTGGAAGAAGAGTGGTGGATCCAATGGAGCGAAGCCGTTGTCACAATCCAGCCTGTTAGATGAGGAGGATGGCGATGAAACCGGTGATTAGCGCTGTATTTCAGTTTCCAGTAATCGATTTTGTGAATGATTATTTCCTATCCATCTAGTCGAGATTTTATCGACAACTCTCCAGATCCGAAACAAACAGAAAAGTGGTTTAGGGCGGCTAGAGAATGGATGCCAGTACCTATGGACTGTAGTGGGATTTTTTATATTGCTGATAAATTGCTACAACTGCGACCAAAGATCGAATTTCTTGATCCAAATACCCATCAACAACTCAATTCGTTGTATGACTGGGCAATGCAGATGAAAGCGCTATCTTCTGTACATCCCTGGAAAGAGGATCAGCGTCTTTTTGAAGCCAAACCACCACTTGGAACATTGAATCGAGAATATTTTGATCAGAACCAAGTTCCATTATGGTCAGTTTTGGTGGTGGATGACTCCGGGATCGGACAGAGAGACCAATTCCGATTTTATCGAAATGTATTGGTTCACTACTTGATTACATTCGCCCAGGTTAAGCGGTTCAGTGTTAAGCTTGATCCAGCGTTCAAAACTAATCTGTTGATTTCTCGATCTACAGGTTTACTGCAGATACTTCCCCATCCAGAGCATCAAAATCGTCTGGGGCGTGGTAAACAAGAGGTCACTGTTAAGATGCTCCAGCGATGGCTGGAGTGGTTATGTAGAAAATCTGATTATGATCCGGTTAACTGGTGTGGCTATGTGTTGCTGCTATTTGAAATAGAAACAGCGCTTTCAGAGGGGAATACCCCTCCATTCTTCCAGCGCCCCTCTGACCATACAAGAGAACATTTGTGGGAAAGTCCTTGGTGGATTTCAGGAGATGCGCTTTCTCTCAATCTTGATACGGATCCATTTGATCAGGGAGAGGAGTTTTTACTCGCAGAGCTGAAACAGGGAGTGGGTGCCAAGTTTAGCCAAAAACTTTATCAAGCCGGCGTCAGCCCTGAAGAGTTTGTTCAAACGGTGGAGCACTGGGTTTCTTTTGAAGGGCTTGGATATAGTGATGTCCAAAGCAGCCCAGTGATCTTGAAATCGATCCTCTCATCTGAGGAATCCTCCTCCAATACTCAGCTTTACACCCAAAATAGCATTGCTACGAGCTATGTTAGAGCAAGAGGGTGGGCTCGCCATCGCCTGCTAGACAAACAGCTTTTCACTACACGATTGTCGCGACCTCCTGCACCGGTTCTCGGATTGCTGTTTGGTGCGATGGATGCACGCTATCTGGGGGGGGATAAAAGCATTTGTGAAACGCTTCACCTCCTGGCTATTGCAATCGTTACAGGAGCTTCACCAGAAGAGATTGTGCAGTTGCCCCGGCTACAGGAAGTTGACCAGGGGCTAAAGCAGCATGGCTCTATCGGTTATGTCCCGTCGGAGAAGATTTGGGTACGTAGGGTAAAGGTTCCTAAGTACAGATCGGTCACTCCCTATCTATTAATCCACGATTTCTTTGGGCTTGGAAAGTTGCTGGATCAGACTGCAGATACATGGTTTATGAGAACGGTAGATGAGCATCAGCTCACCTATCAGGGAGAAATCATTCCATGGCTGAAAAAGGAAGGGGTACCAGAAAAGTGGCTTCGGTTTGATCGATTACCTACCTTGCTAAGGGAATATCTGATTGGAAGAGAAGAGTCCAATCAGCTGTTGGTAGAGACCTTGTTTGGTTCCCAGACCGAGAGTGATATGGGAGGGGTCTATACCGCATTTGAACAGTCAGAGCTGAATCACTTCCTTGAAGAAGAGCTTTCAGGTTTGTATCGGATATTGGTTAGAAATGGATATAAAGCACATAATCATGGGCTGTTTCACTGGAATTTAAACCACAATCCCAGGCTATTGTCGGCTGCCTATGTGGGTAGTGACAGAACTCCAGAACTCAGTCAGGTGAAGCAATTGGTTGAGTTATTACAGAAGAAGCTGGGTGGCTATGAGAGGGCAAGATCCCTTCATAATCAGATCGATTACCACAATTTGTTCACCACCTATACCACGCTGATCTTGTCGGTAGTGAGCGGGTTCCGCAATGTAAAAACACCGATTTTAAACCTGATGATGATAGACCCCGATACTGGTCTGATGCAATTGCAGGAGAAGGATAGGAAGGACAATGCGCATGCAAGGGTGGTCTATCTTCCTGCATCAGTGAGAAGTCTGATCAAACACTATCTAAACCATCTACGCACACTGCTACTGAATCTGCCCTATGAGTATTCTGGAGTGATTGAGGTCCCCATCACCAAACAGAGAGATAGAGCGATACGGCAGCAGTTGAATTTTGATGGATCAGACTACTCGCTCTACCTTAACCGCAACCTTTTTTACCTGGAATTTTCAAAACAGCGTTATCAGTTCACTGAGGTGATCGGTAGTCATCTCGGGACCCGATTGAATTATCTTATAACGGGTGTATGGCCAGCCGATAATGCGGGCAGGCATTTTGTCCGCAGCTATCTTCAAAATCGTGGATGTGCCTCTACGGTGATTTACGCCTTTATGGGGCATTGGAGTGAAGGAGAGGAGTACTGGGGGCCACACTCAGCACTGGATCCCTGGCATTATCGAAATGCAATCTCCCTGTATCTTGACCGACTGCTTAATGATATTGGATTTGATCCAGATAAGGCCTCTTTGTCATGAGTGAGCTGTGGAGAAAAAGTGTCTGGGCTGGTTGGTGCCATCTGGATCGACCGATCATTGAGGTGTCTGAGTGGAAATCCACCAAGTCGCTAGGTGAAGCGGATATCTCTACAGAAAACTGGGAGGTGTTAACGATCATCCACCAGCAAGTTCCCGCACTGCTTACAACTCACAGGAATGCGGCTGGTGGGTCCAGAAGGCCTCTGTTGCTGACAGCAACAGAGGCAGATCGGCTGATGGCGACCATCAAGGGAAGCCTCGATTGGAATAGCCATGGGGTACGCTGTAGGGTGATACAAGTGCTTGAGGTGGGTAATAAACTGGGGCTGTTTTCGGCCGATCTCCCAAAAATACCACTCCCTCCATTGGAGCTGACTCCCTCGCCTTTTCATTACCCCACGTTTGACGCCTATCTGCACCGGTTGCCGAGACTGAAGCGGAGCTTTGTCGCCTCATTGGGGCTGATAGAGCCCATAGATTCCGTTGCCCACTGGGGGCAAATATTCCTTTCAGCAATGCTTTTTGGTGGATTGATGGTCACCGCTAGAATCACGGCTATTCCAGCTGCAATGCGAGCTAAAGAGCATAATGACCCCATCCGCTGGTTGGATCTTCCCAGAGGGAAAAATGAGAGAGGGCATCAGCAACACCCCACACATCGCTGGATAGTAGATCCACTGACGCGTCTATTGCTGGTCCGCTCCATAGAGCGGAATCACGATGATTCAGCATTGGGAAGAGGACAAAAGAGTCATCGTCTGAAGAGAGCGATTAATCGTTATCTCTCCTTGATTCCAGAGGGGTCTCATCAGATCTATGATCTGAGGGCGTTTCAGAAACAGCTGAGCGTCCATCTTCATACCCGAATACCAGCCTATCTTGTGAAGTATGTACGTCAGCAGAATTCTAGTTATACCGTACCGGATCTGGTTTGGCAGCGACTGATGCAGGTGACCGGTTATCCCGATATGTCGCTCTCACTGGCACAGGCCCATAAAGGGCATGGAGTTTCTGTACTTAAACTCTCTGTAGGTGAGGGGGATGAGAAGGTGGGAGATGAGGAGGGTGAACCGTTTTTGCATCTTGACTACGTCCAGTTGATCAATTGTATCGTTGAAAATAGAGATAACTTCAGAACTGCGGTTGAGGTGTGGAGTGTGCAGCATGGTGGTGGAACACTGCTACCCAGTGTGAAGTTGTTGGCCGACTGGATACTGGATTGGCTGACTTTGCCCAACCGCCATCAAAAAAGAGCTCTAGGGATGGAAGAAGTATATCGACTACTGCGGACAACAGGCAGAAGGCTGGTGGGTTCGATAGGGGATAGTGATCCAGCAACCTTTACGGCGGCTGAGCAGATAGCGCTCTTTCAGTTGATTCAGGAAGATTGTGATAGACGCGAAGAGCGCAGACGGGTCACTGCAGGACTTCTCTCCTGGTATGATTTTCTGGTGTTTCACTGCCAGATTGAGCAGATAGATGAAGAGGATCTCGAGGAGTTCTTGGGTGAGGCCGGGGCTGTCGATGCTAATCTGGTCAAATTCAGTGAGTTTACTCAGGCACAACAGTGGCTTTATACCGAAGCGATCCAGAAATACCGGGATCATGAAGTTGCCGAGGCACTCTGTCTGATTATGGCAGCAGGCTTCTATTTGGGGCTGAGAAGAAGTGAGGTGATTGGAATCCGGGTAGGGGATCTGATTGGAGAGGAAGATCTCTTTTTGTATCTCTCAAATAACCATTTCAGAAGATTGAAGACCATAAATGCAGAGCGGGTGCTGCCCGTTTCGGTTCTGATGCCAGCGCAGCCGTTACAACGATTTCGAGACTGGTTAAACAGGCAAAGAAGAGCTGAAGCTGAAGTGGCAGTTGATGAGGAAGAGGATATCTTTGATATTGACCATGAAGCCCAAAAAAAGAACGTAGATCACTTTTTGTTTCCCTATTTTCAGTCAAAGGGTCCTTCACAAACAAGGTTTACTGGCTTCAATTTGATAAGAGAGGCACTGCAGCGGGCATCACGTGATCCCACCGTCCGTTTTCACCATCTGCGGCATGCCTTTGCCAACTGGACGCTACTACGCTTTGCGGGCTATGAACTGGAACGCTCAGGGGTACCGTTCCCTGTATGGTTGCTGCCGGACCCGCTGGATCGAAAGGCATTGCTACAGGAAGCGATAAGTGTCCGTGAACCTATTCTGGGAAAGGCGCCTACGAACCGGCGTATGCTATTACAGATTACACAGCTGTTGGGCCATGCAAGCAGCTCCATAACAGTGGGCAGTTACATCCATATCATGGATCTGTTGCTAGGGCTTTATATGCGTCGTTTTACACCAGAGTTTAATGCACAACAGCTAATGTTCCTGGTGGAGGGGCGCTCCTATATCAAAGGGAAATTCCTTCGTGAGGATGGAGAGGATCAAGGCCGACTTAGGATGGCGGAATTGCTGGATCAGGAGAGTGATCGTATCATTGCGCTATCTGGAGGGGGGCAATCAATACAGAGACAACCAATCCTCACTCTAAAGTTGCTGTCAAGGCCATTGCCCCATGAGAGGCTACGGACTATCGCCAGCGCACTGTTTCTGCTTGATGAACAGAACAGTCTAGAAGAGGTATCCACTCAGATAGGGGTTAAGCGTAAACGGATTGAACTGTGGGATGAGCGTAGTAAAAAGATCCTCAATCGCAATATTTTTGTCCAGTATCTGCTGAAAAACCGCTACCACCCGAAGAATCTAACGATTCACTGGATGCCCAAGGGTGAGCGACAGAGAACTGTTGCACAGGAGGTTGCAGAGCATCTATTCAGACTGAGAAAGGAGGGAGATTTTCCCCATCTAAAGCCACAGGCCACGAGTAAGAAGATTCATAAGGCATTAGGTTTGATGGTCAATGACTGGGTTTCAGGCACTGCATTGACAGTGGTTTTCACAAAGGTTGAGGATGCAAAAAGCTGGATTTGGCTGCTTGGAAAGATAGGGCTGTCAGATGACCTGGTAGTAGAGCATGTTGCTCTTATAAAGGGTAATTATCTCTCCCCCACAAGCCAAAGGACGTATTGGAGCGATAAGCTTAAAGTAGAGGTGGTAAATAAGACAAGAAATGCGCGCCTGATCACTCAAAAAAAACACTCCAATGGTGAACTGTATATTCGGGTGCGTAGTTCATCCATACATATAGGCTCTCAGGATCGTTCTTCCAAGGTTATTGAAGGAATCCGTCTGGCGCTTGTAGCGGAGTGGATTGATTTTTGAATGTGATTAGTTGACCTTAGCTTGCTCTACCATATCATTACCAATTGAGTGCCGAATGTAATTTTTTATGGAAAACTCTAAGCTTAGGATGGCACTACAATGAGCTTGTCTCAGTGCTTTAAAAATCTGTTTTTCAAATCAGAGCGTAATAGTCTGAGATAAAGGTATGTTTCTGTTTAATAATGTCCGTATTATCATTATAATGTCCTTATGGCTAATAAAAGCGCTCAACAAATCGTCCTTTCCTTGCTGCAGTCAAGCAAGAAATCGTTCTCAGCAAATGAGCTTCTCGCGGCAATAGAAGGAGAAATTAATCCCCGCACCCTGCGACGTTGGTTAACTGTATGGGAAGAGGAGGGGGCAGTTAAAAGAACCGGTAAGAAGAAGGGAACACGATATCGTGGGATTTCTTCCGAACCGTATCACTTTACTTTTTTGCATGCAGTCCCAGAATATCGTCGGAATTCGGTAATGAACCAGATTCGTGATGTATGGACTCATACCTCAACTGCCATCGAAGGCAATACGTTAACTCTTGGCGATACCTTCAATATCCTAGAACTTGGCCTTACTATTTTGGGAAAACCGCTCAAGGAGCACCAGGAGATAATTGGCCATGCAAGAGCGATAGAGCAGATCTACTCGCTAGTGCAGTCTGGTAATCTGATTACAAAGAAACATCTGTTCGAGTTGCATAAAAGTGTACAAACTGAACGTGTCATGGATATTAATAAGCCGATGGGGGGATGGAAGGTTGAGCCCAATGGGTGTAATGCGGTTTCTGCAGATGATCATCCTGTCTATATCGGATATGCACACCCGTTGCATGTGGATATGTTGATGGTTGAGTGGCTAGATGAGCTGAACAGCGCTATCGAGCAGCAAGTTTCTCTCGGCACGGCCGTAGAAGTCTATGCAAAATTACATATTGGTTTTGTACATATCCATCCGTTTTGGGATGGGAATGGGCGGTTGGCCCGGCTTGTCTCCAATATCCCTCTACTTTGCTCTGGTCTTCCGCCTCTGGTAATCGATGAAGCTCGGCGTAGAGAATACGTTCGATCTCTATCTCTCTACCAGATCGAAACAGGGCAGCTTGATAAGTATACTGGTGTGTGGCCTGATGTTGTGCGCTATGAAGATTTTATAAAACTATGCGGAGAGTGTTATCAGATTACTCATAACCTTTTGGCTAATGCTTTAGGGGACCTCTAAGAATCCACCAATTAATAACGAGTAAACTACCAGCTCTGCTGGTGGACTAATAAAAATTGACAGTTCCGGGATTCACCAGAAGGCAGTCTCGGTAGTCGAAAGTATACTGGAAGGAAAATATTATGTGGTCGCCAAGATACTTCATCAGCAGTGTCGGTGTTGATGAAGAGACGATAAAGTGATATGTCGAATATCAAGGACGGAAGGGTTTAGATCAGCTCCGACAGGAGCTGTAATTGCGCGAAGCGCGGTGCAGCCATAGAACCCCGGCTTTAGCTGAGGGAATCTATTATTCAATATCAGCTAATAACTATGCGTAAATTTTTTCTGTAACATTCTGTTACATTAGTTGTAAATTAATTTTATGTTTATATAGTCTTATGAAGGGTGCGTGGATTTTAGCTGACCCGGTTGCAACAGAAGCTATTTTTATGATGGCACCACAAACAGTGCAGGGAAGAGGAACAGTGATTTACCTCGCATCCAACAGTGAAATTTAAGAGATCGCCACCAACGAAGTACTGTTTGGTAACGACCACACCACAGTAGTAATAGTAGAAGATCTACAATCCGGGGGGGAATATGCTAAATCGGGATTTACTGTCTCTTTCAGATGGGCTGTCAATAGCTTGACAGCCATGAAAGTGTTTCCTGGTAGCTTAGGCTGTCCTTTAAAAAGGAAGTCTGGCAATACGGCCATTAGCCATTGAAGTGGAGGGAGTGATGGAATGTTATCATCTCAGTCGTGCCTGTTGGGAATAGCCTCCAACTACAAATCAATTAGTTATAAATATTGGTTTGAAAAATCTGACCCCGTGCGTCCCTGAGATGAGGGTTTTACTAACATTAATTTTCGTCCTCTTAAGCTTCCTTTCTGAAGGTGCTCTCGCCCAAAATTACAGTAATAATGGCAATGAAACGATTACGGATAACTATACCGGACTGACCTGGATGCAGTGTTCAGTGGGGCAAACTTGGGATGGATCGACCTGTAGTGGAACAGCCACCACTCATCCGTGGGATCAGGCTAATGCACTGACAGCAGACTATGCTGGATATAGTGATTGGCGTCTGCCAACACTACAAGAACTGCAATCGATAGTGGATTACACGACCTATGACCCAGCGATTGATGTCACCTCATTCCCCGGGACGCTACCCTCGGGTTATTGGTCTTCGTCGCAGTCTCAAGATCCAGATACTACCCAATATGCGCTGAGTGTCTTTTTTAAAAATGGCAACCACGGCAATGCCAATATGCTCTACGGCAGATATGTTCGTCTTGTGCGAGGAGGACATTTTTTTGGCTCTTTGATGGATAATGGTGATGGGACGGTCACCGATAAAAACACAGAACTGACCTGGATGCAGTGTTCAGTGGGGCAAACTTGGGATGGATCGACCTGTAGTGGAACAGCCACCACTCATCAGTGGGATCAGGCTACTGCACTGGCTACCGATTATGCAGGGCATAGTGATTGGCGATTGCCAACACTACAAGAACTGCAATCGATAGTGGATTACACGACTTGGTATCCAGCGATTGATACCACTTCATTCCCCGGTACGCTACCCTCGGGTTATTGGTCTTCGTCACTACAAGCCAGTAATTTGAGCATAGTATGGGTAACCTCTTTTCATAGTGGCTACGACTTGGGTCACGATAAACTCGGCAACCTATATGTTCGTCTCTTGCGCGGTGGGCAAGTTTTAAATTTAGGGCCAACCGCCAGCGCCGGAGATGACCAGGATATCGATGAGCAGACCGGGGTGACATTAAGCGGTAGTGGCAGCGACAGTGATGGCAGCATAGCCAGCTACAGCTGGAGTCAGAGCGCAGGCCCAACGGTAACCCTCAACAGTAGCAGCAGTGCCGCAGCCACATTTACGGCACCGGCCGTATTAATTCCAACCGATCTCACCTTCAGCCTTACCGTAACCGACAACGAGGGGGGGGATGGAAGTGACAGTGTCATAATAACCGTCAACCCGATCAACACCCTGCCAACTGCCAGTGCAGGAAGTGACCAGGATATCGATGAGCAGACCGGGGTGACATTAAGTGGTAGTGGCAGCGACAGTGATGGCAGCATAGCCAGCTACAGCTGGAGTCAGAGCGCAGGCCCAACGGTCACAATAAACAGTAGCAGCAGTGCCGCAGCCACATTTACGGCACCGGCCGCATTAATTCCAACCGATCTCATCTTCAGCCTTACCGTAACTGACAATGAGGGGGGGGATGGAAGTGGCAGTGTGACCATAACCGTCACCCCGATCAACACCCTGCCAACCGCCAGCGCCGGAAGTGACCAGGATATCGATGAGCAGACCGGGGTGACATTAAGCGGTAGTGGCAGCGACAGTGACGGCACTATAGCCAGCTACAGCTGGAGTCAGAGCGCAGGCCCAACGGTCACAATAAGCAGTAGCAGCAGTGCCACAGCCACATTTACGGCACCGGTCGTATTAATTCCAACCGATCTCACCTTCAGCCTTACCGTAACTGACAATGAGGGGGGCAGCGGAAGTGACAGTGTGACCATAACCGTCAACCCGATCAACACCCTGCCAACCGCCAGCGCCGGAAGTGACCAGGATATCGATGAACAGACCGGGGTGACATTAAGCGGTAGTGGTAGCGACAGTGACGGCACCATAGCCAGCTATAGCTGGAGCCAGAGCGCAGGCCCAACGGTCACAATAAATAGTAGCAGCAATGTGACCGCCAGCTTCACTGCCCCGGATGTATCCACCGCCACCACTCTGATCTTCACTCTTACCGTAACCGACAATGAGGGGGGCAGCGGAAGTGACAGTCTCATAATAACCGTCAACCCGATCAACACCCTGCCAACCGCCAGCGCCGGAAGTGACCAGGACATCGATGAGCAGACCGGGGTGACATTAAGCGGTAGTGGCAGCGATAGTGACGGCACAATAGCCAGCTACAGCTGGAGTCAGAGCGCAGGTCCAACGGTCACAATAAACAGCAGCAGTAATGTGACTGCCAGCTTCACTGCCCCGGATGTATCCACCGCCACCACTCTGACCTTCACTCTTATCGTAACCGACAATGAGGGGGGCAGCGGAAGTGACAGTGTGACCATAACCGTCAACCCGATCAACACCCTGCCAACCGCCAGCGCCGGAAATGACCAGGACATCGATGAACAGACCGGGGTGACATTAAGCGGTAGCGGCAGTGACAATGATGGCACCATAGTCAGCTACAGCTGGAGTCAGAGCGCAGGTCCAACGGTAACCCTCAACAGTAGCAGCAGTGCCATAGCCACATTTACGGTACCTGCCGTATTAATTTCAACCGACCTCACCTTCAGCCTTACCGTAACCGACAACGAGGGGGGGAGCGGAAGTGACAGTGTGACAATAACTGTTAGCACATTAAATCGTGTGCCGGTAGGTGTAGAGACAACGCTGACTACAGAAGAGGAGAGCACTATTTCCGGTCAGGTTAGTGCCACTGATCCAGATGGTGGTCCAATCACCTACAGTCTCGCTTCACTCCCCTCAAACGGTACGGCTAGCGTCTCAATAAATGGTAGTTTTACCTACACCCCGACTACAAACTTCAATGGTGCGGATAGCTTTACTGTACGGGCTGAGGATGAACGAAGAAGTTATACTAATTTAACGGTATCAATAGGGGTTATCTCACTTAATGACCCACCGGCCATATCATCAAACCAGAAGGCCACTGCGCAGGATGGTGCATCCATTACCCTTACCAGTAGTCAGCTCCGTGCCACTGATCCTGAGGGGGATAATATTCACTATCACCTCACTGCTGAACCCACCAATGGCATGCTCACCCTCAATGGTGTGCCAGTCGGAAAAGGGGGGCAGTTTAGTCAGGAGGATATTAACCAGGGCAGAGTAACTTATAATCACGATAGTGCTGGTACCACTACAGATAGTTTCAGTTTTCAGCTAGAGGATGAATTGGGAGATGTTACTCCAGGTACACATATCTTCTCATTCACCATTGAGGTGGTAAATAGTGCCCCTATTGCTGTGTCTGATAACTGGAATACCGATGAGGATACCTCGATAAATACGACACTGCAGGGTAGTGATGAAGATGGGGATACCATCACCTATGAATTGGTTAGTGGCTCTAGTCTGGGTAAAATTGAGCTTCTGGATAATACCACAGGGACTGTTCTCTTTACTCCTGACAGTAATGCATCTGGTCAAAGCAGCTTTCTTTATCGACTTTTTGATGGGGTAAAATACTCAGATACCGCTCGGATTACTGTGACTGTTAATCCAGTTAATGATGCCCCAGTTGTTGAGGAAAGTATGTTGTCAACCTTCCGCGAGACTGCGATGGAAGGCACCCTGGTGGCTTCGGATCTGGACCAGGATTCACTCACCTTTAGTCTAGGCAGTTATCCTGCACGTGGTATTGTTCAACTTACAGAGAGCAGTGGTGCATTTACCTATACACCACTTGCTGGACTCGATGGTCCAGATAGCTTTACCTTCCAAGTCAGTGATGGGAGACTGACCTCTAATTTGGCTACAGTCACCATTGAGGTGGCTGGTGACCCCAGCCTCCCCCCGGTTGCGAATGCATTAAGCTTCTCCCTGTTGGAGGATGAGAAACTGAATGATCAGTTAATTGGAAGTGATTCTGAGGATGATCAACTCAGCTATAAGATCATTGAACCGCCTCTCCATGGCTGGGTACAGGTAACCAATGCCGGTACTGGATCCTTCCGTTATACCCCACATAGTAATTATGGCTCCTCAGCACAATTCGTGGGTAGTTGAGTCGGTTCTACCTGATCCCAGCTGTAGGTGTTGGGCCTGTGGAGGTTGTGGAGAAGGGGAGGAAAGCGGTGGGTAACAGAGAGCAAAGCGACTCTGTTATCCATGGCTTTTCCCCCGGTCTCAGCTTGCTGAGATTTCCATAAATTCACAGGCCTGGTTTTCCAAGAAGAAGAGGTGGTGCATCTCGCCCACTCTCTGAGAAGATGAAGTTGAAAGACTATCTATCAGAGAAAAGGAGGACGAGATGCAGATCAAGACTATCCTCAATCGTGTGCAAAAATTCAAATCTTTTGTGTATGGCAAGGTTCGATTGCTGGGTTGTCGTGAGAATACACGAATAGAGGTGGATGTTGTTCCACGGTCCAATAGCAGACCACGCTGTTCTAAATGTGGCAGGAGCGGCCCCTGTTATGACCACCTGCCAATGAGACGGTTTGAGTTTGTGCCATTATGGGGGGTTAAGGTATTTCTTCTCTATGCCCCTCGTCGTGTGGACTGCCCGAAGTGCGGTGTGAAAGTTGAAGAAATACCATGGGCGTTGGGTAAGCGTCCTTTGACAAAGGCCTACGGATGGTTTCTGTCTGGTTGGGCCAAGCGGTTATCCTGGAAAGAGACTGCCGGGGTCTTTCGCACCTCTTGGGAGAGCGTGTTTCGCTCGGTGGAGATGGCCGTTGAGTGGGGGCGAAAAAACCAGAATCTTGATGATGTTCACTCCATCGGGATTGATGAGATTGCCTGGAAGAAGGGGCATAAATATCTGACGCTGGTCTATCAGATTGATGAGCACTGTAAGCGGCTGTTATGGATTGGCAATGAGCGCAAGACCAAAACACTGCTAAGCTTCTTTCACTGGTTGGGCGGAGAGAGAAGTGGTGAGCTGCAGTATATTTGCTCTGATATGTGGAAACCCTATCTGAAAGTGATTGCAAAAAAGGCCGGGCAGGCGATCCATATACTGGATCGATTCCACATCATGGCCCATTTCAGTAAAGCGCTTGATGAGGTAAGAGCGGGTGAGGTCAAGGAGTTGAAGGCCAATGGATATGAGCCCATCCTGACCAAAACACGCTGGCTGCTACTCAAACGACCAGAGAACCTGACAGAGGGGCAGGAAGTCACGCTGGCGGAGTTGCTGCAATACAACCTGCGTTCAGTACGAGCCTACTTGCTCAAAGAGGATTTTCAGCAATTTTGGAGCTATGTCTCACCTTATTGGGCAGAACGATTTCTAGAACAATGGTGCAAGAGGACCATGCTCTCGAAGATTAAACCGATGAAGAGAGTGGCGCAGATGCTACGTAACCACAAACCGCTACTACTCAATTGGTTCCGGGCCAAAGGGCAGCTGTCCAGCGGAGTTGTGGAGGGTTTTAACACCAAGGCAAAACTGACCACCAGAAAAGCATTTGGCTTTCGCACATTTCACGGCGCAGAAATCGCTTTATATCATACACTTGGAAATCTGCCTGAACCGGACTTTACCCACAAATTCTGCTGAAGAGCCGTAATTATCATGGATCAGATTGGTTCAGTTATGTGGTTGATGATGGAAACTCTGAATCATCCTCTGCAGTGGTTGAGCTGGCTGTAGTACCTTTCAATGATGCTCCTACCATTTCAGGGGAAGCTTCAACTATTGCCAATGTTAATGAGCTTTACCAGTTTATTCCTCAGATCAATGATGCTGATGATGATCTACTGGCGATTAACATTGAGAATCTCCCTCAGTGGGCCAGCTTTGATGAAAAAACCGGGGCCATATCCGGTACACCGACTCTGCAGGATTTGGGAAGTTATTCCGATATCCGTATCAGTGTGGCGGACCATGTGGAGCAGGTCTCTATTTTACCTTTCAGAATAACTGTATTGGGTGATGCGCCTGTAGTCACTAACAGTCCGGAACATGGGAGTTATAAAGAGGCGCAGATGGTAACGCTCACCTGCCACACTACTACTGACGTAGCCTGTGATATCTACTACACCCTTGATGGTAGTACTCCAACGGCATCCTCTAACCGTTATACCACCCAGATCCAAATTGAGCAGGATAGCGTTTTGAGATTCTATGGCATTAGTGCGGGAAGCCCGAATGGTGATGTGGTAATGGCGATTTACCAGATTGATACGCTATCTCCTACAGTAGAAATTCATGCTCCAGTAGAGGACCATACACTCGATCAGTTTACTGTAGTCAGTGGTGTTGCTGCAGATGTTGCCCTGGACCTAGTCGAGCTTCAGATTACCGATGGCACCCTCTATTTGGCACAGCATGAAGGAACTACGACTCCAGAATTTACCCCTAAAGAAAGCTGGGTTTTAGCTACGCTCAATGCCCAAGATGAGAGTTGGCATTATGCAACCGACGGGATCGAATGGCCAGGAGGCAGTTATTCGATTACAGCACGGGCTGTGGACTTTGCAGGAAATCAGAGTAGAGATTCCGTCATCTTCCACTATAAGCTACCCGGAACACAAGCCTATACCCGCCTCTCGATGGAGCTCTCCACCCCTGCGATGAAGCTGGATGGATTGCTTGATGTCAGTGGTAAGTTGACTCGATTGCCAGAGACTGCCATGTCATTGGCAGGTCGCAAAATCACCCTTAACGTCATACAGCCAAATGGCACAACTATTCAGCACCAGATTGAGACCTATGATGAGCAGGGTCATTATCAGATCAGTACTATTGATGATTTCAGTCAAAAGGGACGCTATCAGATTGAGGCTACCTTTACCGAAACCTCATCACTGGCAGCCAGTACAAGCAGTAGCCCACTGTTGGTGGGTGTCAATGCTGGTTATGCTGTATTGGTGCAAGGGCGAATTGATTCAAGAGAAGGGCTGGAATCTCATAACTTGACAGCCAATCGCATCTATAGTCATCTGCTCAATCGTGGACTGCTGCCAGAGAATATTCGCTACTTCAATTTTGATACAAACCAAAGTGGTGTTGATGCCCTCCCTACGGTAGAGGGGATACGAGAGGCGATTGAAGTGTGGCCACGGGAGAAGATGAATGGTTCTCCTGCTCCCCTTACTGTTGTAATGGTTGACCATGGTGATGCAGAGACCTTCTTCGTTGATGGTGAGAACCAGGTCATCACCCCGGAGATTCTGGATCGCTGGTTCGATACCCTGGAGAGATACCTTAGTGAAGAGGCGGCCGCTGAATCGAGAAATATCGTATTGGGTTCCTGCTACTCAGGCAGTTTCATCCCTGCACTCTCCTCACCTGGGCGTGTGGTTATTACCAGCGCATCTGCGGATGAGGTCTCTTATAAGGGACCAAAAGAGTGGGATGAGGCTACCAATTCTCCCATTCGCGTAGGGGAGTTCTTCCTAGAAGAGTTATTCAAGAAGCTGGGCAAGGGTAAGACGGTACGTAAATCGTTTGTTGATGCCACCAGGAAGACGGAGATCTTCACTCGGCGGGGTGGTCTATCGACGAATAGTAGCAGCCGTTTTCTGGACCAGGCGGTACAGCATCCACTACTGGATGATAACGGGGATGGTGAGGGGAGCAATGAGCTAGATCAGAGAGGCGATGGTGCGGTTGCTTCACAACTCTACCTTGGGACAGCGGGAGGCGTAACCGGAGATGCTGAGGGGACAGTCACTGAGGTGGAATTCAGTGGATTGACTGAGACCCTCTACCTCTCTAGCCAGAAGAGTAGTGCTCAGCTCTGGGCGCAGAGTGAGGATGACAGTCAGATCGCCTCTGCATGGGTAGAGGTACGAGCCCCTGGTAAGAAATTGGAGCCGCTCAGTGGGACGGGGCAGGTGACCAATGAGTTACCTCGTGAGTTGGCACAGCTAAATGGGGATCGTGGACGCTGGGAGGTTAACTACGACAGTTTCAGTGAAAGTGGTCAATATGAGATCTACTACTTCCTACGTGATGCAGAGCGTGGCGGTGTTTCACCACTAAAACGTAGTGTGGTCTACAAAAACCGTAAAGGGAACCTGGCACCAGAGCCTTTTGCATTGCTTGGCCCCAGTTATGGAGAGAAGCGTAATACAGTACTGCGTTTTGATTGGGAGAATGCAAGTGACCCGGAGGAGGACTCAATTAGCTACAATCTGATTGTGGCAAAAGACCGTTACTTCCGCCAGATTATTTGGCGTGCAGAAGAGCTTACCAGCTCATCGACCGCTATTGATGAGGCTGCTTCACTAGAGGATCTCAGCAGCTACTTCTGGAAGGTGGAGGCAGTTGATCCATATGGTGCAATGGCGACCAGTCGTACTACAGGCTACTTCTATACTGATAACACACAGGGAGTACCCGGCATTGTTCAGGGTGCGCTCTATGATCAGGACACCTTTGACCGCCTGGCAGGTGCCACCATCCAGTACCCCGGTATCAATGGTCTGGAGCAGGTGGTCACCGAGCTGAATGGAAGCTATCAGCTGGTTGCAAAAGCTAGTGATCAGGTTGTGCTGGAGATCTCGGTAGGTGGTTATGATAAACGCAGTGTAACAATCAACGATGTGGTATCAGGTGAAGTCATTCACCATAGCTACGGACTCTCAGCAGGGCCATTGGCTGCTGAGGATATAGCAACAGAGGTAGATGAGGATCAGCTGCTGGATATTACCCTGGAGCATTCAGGTAGCGGGTATGCAGAGCCATTAAACTACACTGTGATACAGCCTGAGCACGGCACTGTAAGTGTGGTAGATGCGGCAGCTGGCTTGGTCCAGTTTCAGTCTGCACCGCACTATAGTGGTAAGGATCGATTTACCTTTGCCATCAATGATGGAATTCACGATTCCAATGAGGCAGAGGTGCTCATTACCATCCATCCTGTCAATGATGCACCAGTACTGGATGGCAGCGGAACGCTTTCGTATCTGGAACTAGATCAAGGGGGATCAGAAAATCCTGGAGTGTCGGTTATAGAGATTTTGGGCGATGCACTTACTGACCCGGATGGAATCTCTCTGGAGGGTATAGCAATCACCAGTATTGGAGCCGGTGCAGGAGAGCTACAGTTTACCCAAGACGGGGGGGAGAGCTGGAACAATGTAGCTGGGGTCGATACGCCCCACCCGTTTTTACTGGCAGCTGATCCTGACATACGGCTGCGCTTTGCTCCTGAGAGTAGTTTTGTAGGAGAAACTGTAGTTACCTTCCATGGATGGGATCGAAGTGTTGGAATCTCTGGTGAGGTAGTGGCTAATGCATTCTCCTATAGTGAAACCGGTTCACTTAGTGAAGCATCTGCACAGATGCACATTGAGGTGGTTGCAGCCAATCAGCCACCTGTTGCTAATCCAGTTACTACTGAAACCTATGAAGATACCTCTTTCGAAGGAGCTATGTCTGCAACGGATGCTGGCGGTGATCTGCTTACCTATACCATTGTCGGTAGCCCCTCCAGAGGTAAGCTACGTCAGTTAAGTAGTACTGAACCAGGATTTATCTACACGCCGTCAGCAGACTTCTATGGTAGCGATCAATTTACATATCAGGTGAGTGATGGACGGGATGTCTCTAATATTGCAACGGTATTGATTGAAGTCACTGCGGTAAATGATGTGCCGGTTGCAATCGGCGATGACAATCTATCAACCTATATCAATAGCCCCATTGCCCTCAATCTAAGGGGTGAGGATGTAGAGGGTGACCAATTGATCTTGAGTATTGTCACTCATCCTGTGAATGGCACTTTGAGTCGGTTGGATGGAGGATGGATCTATCAACCCAATATAGACTGGTCTGGACTTGACCTGCTTACTTTTGAGGTAAATGACGGCTTAGCAACGAGTAAGGCTGTGCAAGCGGTGGTAGAGGTGTTCCCCGAGCCCAACATACCGCCGGTAGCGGTAACTGGTTTGAGCTTCTCAACAGAAGAAGAGACCCCTTTCACAGGCAAGCTTCAGGGGTTGGATCAAAATGGAGATGCGCTCAGTTTTCAATTGGTAGCTAATGGGCAGAAGGGGCGTGTTGAGGTTACGAATTTTGGAACCGGTGAGTTTGTCTACACCCCTTATCTCAATAGTAATGGGAATGATCAATTCTACTTCAAGGTTTCCGATGGAGAAGATCACTCTGCATTGGCCTCCGTTGAGGTACAGATCACTGTAGTCAATGATGCCCCTGTGATTAGTGGAGCCCCTCCATTGATAGCAAAACCTGGTGAGGAGTACCGGTTTCAACCACAGGTCGACAATGTGGACGGGGATAGTCTCAGCTTTTCTATTGAGCATCCTCCAGTATGGGCCAGTTTTGATATAGGAACGGGTGTTCTTTCTGGGACTCCAACAGTAGATGATTCCGGTATCACCCGTGCAGTGATGATCACAGTGAGTGATGGTGAATTGAGTGACTCATTATCACCTTTCGATCTACTGACTTTGGCTGATACCAGCAAGCCGTGGACTACTTCTTCTCTATCTGAAGGTGCCTACAAAACTGTCCAGCAGGTCTTGTTACACTGTTTTGATAGTGCAGGAGGGAGTTGCTCTATCTATTACACTACTGATGGCACAACACCTACCCAGAGCTCATCCCTATACAGTACATCAATAGTGATCAATGAGGATACCCAGCTTAGCTACTTTGCAGTGGATGGAGAAGACAATGCTGAAGAGATACGTACGGTAAACTACCAGATTGATGCATCCGTCCCCACTGTAGAGATCACCTCACCGGCAGATGGCCTCTCTGTTGATCAGATCTACTGGGTTTCAGGTAGTACGGCTGATATAGGATCAGGAGTAGTCAAGGTCGAGTTACAGCTAACTGATGGAATAAACTACCTGACTAAAAATGGACTGCGATCCCAAGCAAGTTGGGTGGAGGCGACCCTGGATGAGGGTGGAGGATGGATATATAACACTACAGGTATACCCTGGGAAAGTGGGTCTCAGTACTCAGTGACTGCACGTGCTATAGATCAGGCAGGAAACCAGACTAGCACTGCAACCCTCTTCGGTTATTCCAATAACAACCTGGTGCAGGCATTCAGTGATCTGACACTGGAGGTGCCAAGTCAATCCATTCTGCAGGATGAAAAACTGCGAGTCACCGGTAAACTGACCCGTCTACCTGAGACTCGCATGAGTTTGGCGGGACGAGAGATCCATTTAAGTGTCACCAATGGACGGGGGTTGGAGACAGCGCGGTATACCACAGAGACCTATGATTCCCATGGTCACTACACCTTTGAGCAGGTCAGTGGGTTCCCCAGCAAGGATGAGTACTCCATCTCAGTTACTTTCGATGAGACCAACCTGCTAGCGGGAAGTGTGTCCAGAATCGACCTGCAGGTCAACTCATCTGCCGGTTATGTGGTGCTGGTAGAGGGACAAACTGCAACGGGATCCGTGGATGAGATATCCAACCGTACCACCAATCGTATCTACCAGACCCTGCTTGCACGTGGATTCCATGCAGAGGATATCTATCTTCTATCCCCTCAGAATGGTCAAACAGAGGTGGACGATGCGATCTCAGCAGCTGCACTCCAGAGTACACTTCAGAGCTGGGTGCCTCAGAATCTCAATGCTGCACCTGCACCACTCTATATCATTCTGCTGCCGGCTGGAGAGCAGGGTAATCTCCTGCTGGATAGCTCTGGGTCAGTGCTTACTGTGGAAACATTGATCAGTGATTTGAATGCAATGGAGAAGGCATTAAACAGAACCGCCCGTGCTGAGAAGCGTATTGTGCTGGTTGGGGGTGATAATGGGGGATCATGGATTCCTACACTCTCTGCATCCGGACGTATTATTATTGCAAGCAGCAGTGCCGGAGAGCGTGCTTATCTCGGTCCACTGGAGCCAAGAGGAGATGATGCAGAAGTAGAGGGTAGAGATCTCTTCATTGAAGAGCTGATGATGGAGTGGGGAAGTGGCAGAGCACTTAAACAGGCCTTTATGACGGCCACTGAGAAGGTTGAACAATTGACCCGTATAGACCAGAGAGGTGATCGTATCAACCGCTTCTTTGATAATGCCCTGCAGCACCCACTGCTAGATGATAATGGGGATGGGGTAGGCTCCAATTTCCTAGTTAAGCAGGGAGATGGTGCAAACAGTGGGGATCTATATCTTGGTGTAGGTCAAGGCACATTGGCACTCACTGTACCGACAGGGGTAACCGCAACACAATTCCTTGGTGAGGAGCAGCAGAGCGCAAGGATCTATGTTGAAGCGGATCGTGATAATCCAGAGCTACCGACCTGGTTAGCATTGCGCTCCCCCTCACACACCCTGAAAGTGGGTAATAACCTGCTTGGGTTTGAGACCCTTCCGTTTTATGAAAAGGATGACCAGGGGCGTTGGATGCTCAATCTGGATCAGTTGGATGAACGGGGGCAGTATGAGCTCTTCTACTACCAGGGTGATCTATCCAGTGAACTTCGCTCCCCCTCAGCACGCTCACTGCTTTACCGTAATCGCAGAGGCAACAGCCCTCCAGGAGCGTTCCATCTACAGACCCCGGCTGATCAGGCGGAGCAGCAGAGCGTGTTGGTGCTGGACTGGGGTGATGCCACAGATTCTGAAGCTGACCCAATTAGCTATACGCTGACCATTGCAGAGGATGCTGATTTCAGAACAGTGGTCTATCGTCAGGAGGAGATTGTTGCCTCGACCACCCATGTGGGTGAAGAGGCGGGCCTTGAGGATCTGACCCACTACTACTGGAAGATTGAGGCGGTTGATCAGTATGGAGCGGTCAGACAGAGCAGTGAGGTATGGGGCTTCACTACAGACAATACCAACGGTGTGCCCGGTATTGTCCAGGGAATTGTCTTTAGTAATAGTGACTTCTCCAGAATTGGGGGCGCAACTCTCAGTCTTGGTGGTACCACTATCTCCACAGAAATTGATGGAAGCTTCCTTGCCTCGCTTCTACCCGGCACCTATACCCCGACAGTAGGGGATGGCACCAGTACAATAAATATGAGCATTGGATCGATCCAGATAGCTGCCAATGAGACTGTATCATTTAATATCAGTATCGAGGTAGACAGACTGGTGGCATACCACAGTAGTCGAAGTGTTAATGAAGATCAGTCTGTTAAGGGGATATTTGATGCAGACCTTCCATATGGTTTTGTGGGTGACTTTGTGATTGATCAACAACCTGTGAAGGGGAAGGTCACCATCCTTGATGCACGGGTAGGCAGTTATCGTTATCAGCCCAATAAGAATGTAGCCGGGGAGGACTCATTTACATTTATCGCCTCTGCAGATGATGGGAAGGTATCTAATAGTGCAGCAGTGAGCATCCATATTGGACCGGTGAATGATGCCCCTACCATCAGTGGTAGCCCCAATACTGAGACCAGGCAGGGAGAGCATTACAGCTTCATCCCAATGACCATCGATCCAGACCCCAGTGACACCCTCACCATCAGCGTAGAGAACCTACCTAAATGGGCTACCCTCAATCCAGATAGTGGAGCCATCAGTGGTATCCCAAGTAATAGTGACGTAGGCAGCTACCCTGGAATCACCCTAAGCGTGAGTGATGGAATAGAGACCATCCAATTGCCAGTTTTCAGTATCGAGGTTAGCAACATCAACGATGCCCCAACCATTAGTGGCACCCCAACAATCGAGATCAGCCAGGGTAAGTACTACAGCTTTACTCCCCAAGCTAACGATCCAGACCCTAGCGACACCCTCCAGTTCCGTGCCGAGAACCTTCCCCTCTGGACCAGCCTTGATCCTCAGAGTGGAGAGATCAGCGGCACTCCAGAAAATAGCGATATTGGCCACCACAGCGACATCCGCCTGTTTGTTAGTGATGCTGTTGAAGAGGTCGCACTCAAGACATTCAGTATTGAAGTGATTAGTATACAACTGTCAGCAGCCAATAATGCTCCACAGATCTCTGGAACACCAGTTAATACAGTAGAAGCAGGGCAGAGCTACACCTTTACAATAACAGCAACTGACGTAGATGAAGATAGTCTGACGTTTAATGAACAGAGTCTCCCCGGATGGTTAAGTTTTAATATCTTACCAAGTAGTGCAACACTGTTAGGTAGACCTACCGAAGATGATGTAAAGACCTACGAGAATATATTGATCAGTGTTACGGATGGTGAAGCGACAGATACACTTGGCCCATTCACTATAGAAGTAACTTCGGCTACTGCTATGCTGCCGATAACGACATCTTTAACACAAGGCTGGAATATGATGCATTTTATAACGCAGAGTACACCTACAGAGATTAAACAGCAGGTACCAGAGATTGAAGCAATCTGGGGCTTCCTAAACTGTGATAAGAAGTGGGAGTATGCGATTTTTCAACCAGATAGTACGACTCCAATTGCAACTGAAGGGCTCACTGTACTTACACCAGGACAGGGATATTGGATCAAGCTTCAAGACAGCGTAGATCATGCTGAGGTAACGCTAAGTGGAACTGCTGTAACTACACCAATTACACTAAAAACAGCCTCCCTCTATCCGGGGTGGAATAGTGTAGGTGTAACAGAGAATGTGGTCATTTCACAAACTGCAATTCCTGATGAGATCAGTTCGATCTGGGGATGGGAAGGGTATTGGGTGAGTTATGTGGATGGTGTACCAACATTCCTCAATAGCCTACAGAGTCTTGATCAGAATCAAGGCTACTTTATCTACAGTGATCAGTTCTTTAGTGGTACTGCCAGTTGCAGTGGGCAGTAACCTGTTTATGCCAACTGTTCCTAGGTCTGTCACAGCCATGCATGTGACAGTGGTAAGGTAATGAGGATTTTGTAGGGTACTGTCAAGTTGGCGAAAGAAGCAACAATGAAGTAGTCTGACGTGATGGAAAACAAAAGCATTTAACATGGTTTTCGCCATCCAGGTGAAATAATCTCACATGCTTTATGACTCTATTTCCGATTTACATTAAGTTTTCGGGATATAGAGGAGATTCTGGCCTATCGAGGCATAGAAGTTACCTACGAATCCATCCGTCAGTGGTGTCTCCATTTTGGCCAGGATTACTCTAAAAGGATTCGGGCGAAGAAGGGGAAATCGGGTGATATTTGGCATCTGGATGAGGTGTTCATCAAGATCAAAGGTAAACAGCATTATCTATGGCGAGCCGTTGATCAGGATGGCGATACCTTGGATATTTTAGTCCAGAGCAGGAGAAACAAGAAAGCAGCCAAGAGGTTTCCCGCAATCTGCTCAAAGGCTTGAAGCACTCTCCCAACAAAATGGTGACTGATAATCTGAAGATCTATGGTGCTGCACATCGTGAACTTTGTCTTTCAGCGATTCATGAAACTGGCCAGTATAAGAACAACCGGTCTGAGAACTCACACCAGAGAACACGCCAGCAAGAACGGCAGATGCGTCGATTTAAATCCGCTGGCCATGCACAACGGTTTTTATCCACACACGGAGCCATCATTAACCTTTCTCGCCATGACCGTTATTTGATGTCAGCTCGTTCTTATCGTGCATTGAGGAATGTTGGTTTTGCAGAGTGGAAGCAATCCGAACTAGAAGCAATGGCCAAAGAGATGGCCAAACACATCAATAGCCAAGAAGACCTTGGACAATTCACCAGCCAGCTGATGAAGACCAATGATGATTTCATCCGAGAACCCATGCCCCAGAGGTTCCTGGTGTTGCCACAATCACAGCATGTGAAAGAACTTGTCATCTCCATCATTTGGCGGATGCTTTTATTGGAAGCTGGCGCTAAAGTTATTTTGATATGGCATCTGTCCTGAGTCAGAGGCTGATGGAGCTAAGAAGTGCTCAGTGATATAGAACTTAACCATTTAGGAGAACAATATAATTCAGGGATGGAATCATAGGTGCGCCTAATTGGGTATCAAAAATTTCTTGTTTTGTCTGGGTTGTTTTGGAGCAAGTCACTAGTTGATCTAGGTTTCTTCGTAATATTTCGTAACATTTCTTGCTGTGTGGTTATTTGCATATATAGTACATACAGTAAGTGTTAGAACTCTAGTTGTCCCTAACTTCAAAGATAGCAATTTGTCTGATTGGGTAACATTAGATGAAGAGATAAGAGAAACAGTGATTTACCTCGAATCTAACAGAGAGACTGATGAGGTCGCCACCAATGAAGTACTGCTTGGTGGTGATTACAGTGCTGTGGTAAAAGTAGTCTTGAAAGTTGATGCATCACTACAGAAGACATCCAAGAAAATTGGGGTAACATGCTGATTTTGAACTTAGTGCCTCAATCAGAAGATCAGTGTTAGCAGCAATCTGCCAGGCTGTATTTTCAATAGTTTCAGTTATCAGAAACCCTATGAGGTTGTTTCGTAATGTTTATGCTTCTAATTGTCTTGGTCACCTGATGGTAAATACACTATGAGGAGATCTTTTTTACTGCTGTTGTTGATAGCCACTTCATTGCTGGCAACTTTTGCAACAGCTGGAAACTACAGCAAAATTGCAAATGATGGTAGCTTACTGCCACTTACTGCTACCTTGGGGAGCAGCCCAAAAGATTGGGCCTGCTCACAGGATCTCGATACGGGCCTGATCTGGGAGGTAAAGACCGATGACGGTGGCCTGCGGGATCAAGATAATACCTATACTTGGTACAATCCAGATAGTAGCACCAGTAATGGTAATGTAGGTTTCCAAAATGGTGGGAATTGCAGTGATTCAGACTGTGATAGCTATGCTTATGTTCAAGCAGTCAATGCAACTGGTCTTTGTGGGGCGAATGATTGGTACCTTCCTACTTCAAATGAACTTAGGGGAGTGGTCTATTGCAGTAATGGCGCCCCTACACCGCTCCCAGAGTGGGGCGGTTGCAAAACCGTTTATGATAATTATTCTGGAACTTATACTGCACCAACAATCGACACAGATTTATTTCCACTAACGTTACCTACAAGTTACTGGACCTCAAAGACAGATTTTGCTGATTTTAGTGAAGCTTGGTATGTCGATTTTGACTATCATTTCTATGGTTCTGCCCCTGGCAGCAAGGGTTATAGTAATGCTGTTCGTTTAGTGCGTAATGGGGACGTTATGAACCGGCCACCGTTTATCTCTACTGCAATAGCTGATCAAGCAACGACACAAACAACGTTTAATGAGAGTGTTGCAACCGAAGTTTATTTTACGGTAGGGGATGTTGACACTGTCGTAGATTTGCTGACATTGACAGTCACTTCTTCTAACACGACCCTCGTGCCGAATGGGAATATGACCATCGGAGGTGGTGGTGCAGATCGTAAGGTAACGATTTCCCCAGCATCTAATCAGAGCGGAAGCACAACTATCACGTTAACGGTAAGTGATGGGTATGCAATTGGTGAGAGCGTGAGCTTTCTCTATTCAACAGTGCGACCAATTCCTCTGCCTTCAATGTCACTCTCTGACCTGGATGGAAAAACTGGTTTTCGCTTTGATGGCGCTCAGAGTGATAGCATGCTGGGTCAATCCGTAAGTGGTGCTGGGGATATCAATAGAGATGGTTTTGAAGACATTATTATAACTAGTGATAATGGTCAATCTGCCTATGTGGTGTTTGGAAAAGAAGGGATTTGGGAGATAACCTCAGACCTTTCTACCCTCAATGGTAGTGACGGTTTTCGTTTGATGCTTGATGATGATGGGAATATTAATGATTCAATTTTAGTGGCTTCAAGCATAGGTGATATCAATGGTGATGGTTATGATGACTTAGGCTTAGGGATATGGGGAACACATTATAACGGTCCATTTTCAGGGTCAGTTTATGTCATTTTTGGCAAAGAAGAGTGGGGTGGTGTTGTAAACCTTTCTACATATAATAACGCCAGTATAGAAGGGTTTAGGCTGGATGGGAGTGAACAGGAGAAATTTGGATCTTTTGTTGATGCTGCAGGGGATTTTAACGGTGATGGGTACGGCGATCTGGTTATCGGAGCAGCATCAGCGGATCACAATGGAGAGGATTCTGGTTCGATTTATGTGTTGTATGGTCACTCAGAGCTGGACCCCTTTCCTCAAAATCTACTCTCATTAAATAGGGTTGTGGGTTTGCGTGTTGATGGTGAAAGTGAGGGTGATTTTTTTGGGGGCTCTGTAAGTGGTGTAGGTGATTATAACCAAGATGGATTCGATGATGTCATAGCAGGCTCATCAACTGGATACAGTTACCTGATCCCAGGTGGAAACCTTTGGGATACGCCTAGGACAGCCGTATCAATTCGCGATAGATATGAAGGCATAAAATTTAAATCATATGACAATCAACATAAGGTAAATTCAGTAGGGGATTTTAATGGTGATGGATTTTCTGATGTAATGATTGGAAGCCCTGATAGTGGACAATATTCTGGTTCAATTTATATTATTAAGGGTGAAGATAGGACGAATGCTTATACGCAAGAGTGGTTAATAAAGGGTATAGGTGCGCTTAAATTTGATGGTGTTGCAACAGATGATCAAAGCGGATGGTCAACTTCTAGTGCGGGAGACTTTAATGGAGATGGTATCGATGATGTGATCATTGGTGCCCCATTTGTAGATACTTCAGATACGGTTTTATCTGATGCGGGAGCCAGTTATATCGTATTTGGAAAGGAAGGATGGTGGGAGGATGATTTTGGGTGGGATTTCTCAATGCTAGATGGGGATAATGGATTTCGACTTGATGGCGTAGCGGCAGGTAATGAGAGTGGTAGGGTTGTCAGCAGTGCAGGTGACGTCAATGGTGATGGTTTTGATGACTTGATACTGGGGGCTTCACAGGTAAGTTATAGTGGAGAATATTCATTGGAAGGATCCAGCTATATAGTTTTTGGTGGCAGAAATGGTTGGAATGAAGCATCTCACATCGGAAGTAAATATAGTGACACACTTATAGGTACTAATAGTGCTGACCAATTGATCTCTGGTATGGGTGCAGACGAACTTATCGGTAATGGAGGAAGTGACGTATTTTATGGGGGTCCTGGAGATGATCTCATTAGGGTTGGGGATGAAGAGTTCTTTAAAATAGATGGGGGAGGTGGTAGTGATACACTTGTAATGCCGTTTTCATTGGATCTTTTAAATGAATATGTAGAAGATGGGTTTGGTGGATCGAAGAGATACATCAAGAAAATTCAAAATATTGAGAAAATATCACTTGAGGGAGGGGGTAATAATGTATTAGCTTTGGGACTCTCTAATGTGAGATCACTGACAGAAAGTAATAACATGCTAGCAATCATTGGTGATATAGGTGATAGGGTTAAGTTTGATGGAAAATTCACTGTTATAGATTCTACGGGTGAATATTGTGAACTATCACTGGATGCAAGTGATACGACTCGGCTCAAAATTCAGAAAGAAATTGCTCTGCTTCCTCAGGTATCTTCTATAGTAACCATGAGTGAGGATTCAAACGTGGATGGACTTTTACCTCTAGCATTAATGTGCGGAGGAGATAACAGTACTCTCACATACAGAATTGTCTCTCAACCTGCACATGGGTCAGTCTCATTGACTGACACATCTTCAGGACAATATAGTTATAAGCCAAATGCTAATTACGATGGTACAGATAGTTTTTCTATTGTAGTCAATGATGGATCCATAGATTCGTCAGCTGTAGTTATATCAGTTGAAATCACAGCAATAAATGACGTTCCAGAAACTAGCGATACAAGTTTATCTCTAGATGAAGACCAGACAGCAATGGGTACTCTCGATGCCTCTGATAATGATGGTGATGTTCTGACTTATACCCTTGTTACTAACCCCTCTCATGGTGTTGTTGTACTCAATAGTGAGAATGGAGTCTACATGTATACACCTGAGTCGAATTATACAGGAGTTGATAGTTTCACCTTCAAGGTAAATGACTCGCTGGTTGATTCATCAACAGCAACAGCATCCATTATGGTGAATGCTGTAAACGATCCCCCAGTAAGCAGAGGAGGTAGTGAGGAAGAGCGTACACTTTTTGCTAACCGTGACAACAGTATTCAGCTACCAGAAATTGATGACCCAGATAGCGGTCAGTTTACCTATACTATTACTCAGCAGCCAATACATGGCGTATTAACGGGTAATTCTCCAAACTTAACTTATACACCTAATGATGGATATATAGGCAGCGACAGCTTCAATTGGAAGGTGAGCGATGGGAGTGCAGAGAGTGACGTGGTAACGGTAACTTTATCAGTTGTTAGAAGCTATACCAAAATAGCTAATGACGGCAGTGAATTGCCCCAATCGGCCATGCTGGGAAACGGTCCGAATGACTGGGCATGTACCCGTGATGACGATACAGGTTATATTTGGGAAGTTAAGAGCGATGATGGTGGGTTGCGTGATAGGGATCACACCTATAGCTGGTACAGTGAAAATGAGCAAATTAATGGTGGTGAGGTAGGAATCCAAAATAGTGGCAGTTGTGCAGCCTCTAATTGTGACACTGATGGCTATGTCTCGGCCATTAATGAACAAGAGTTATGTGGTTTCACAGATTGGCGTGTTCCTGGTGTTAGTGAACTGAAAGAGCTGGTCTATTGTGGAAATGATGTAAGTTATCCATTATCTGATGCAGAGGGATGTGGTAGTGGAGCATTGTTACCCTCAATCCGCCAAGATTTTTTTCCATCTGCACCTGAGGCGGCTGCCTGGTCTTTATTGACTGATTATTCAAATACAAATCGTGCATGGTTAGTCGATTTTTCTAGTGGCTCTTTGAGTACTGAGCTCAAGGGTGGTAATGGCTATGTACGGTTAGTAAATGGGCAACGTGCATTAAATGCAGCACCTGTTATTTCACCAATTGGTGACCAAATTACGAATGAGGATGTTGGCAGTGAGGTCACCTTCACAATAGCTGATGCAGAGAGTGGGCCTGATCTTTTGTTGTTAGGAGTCAGTTCATCGAACACGAGCTTGGTTTCTAACGGCAATATTACCATTGCTGAGGCAGGTGCTAATCGTACGGTCACTCTTCAGCCTTCGGAAAATCAATATGGCACTACAGAAATAACTCTAATACTTAGTGATGGAATTGAGTTGAGTGCAGAATATTTCACCTTATCGGTGCTTAGTGTAAACGACATTCCTGATGCCACTGATCAATCTATCCAGGTAGAAGCCAATAGTGATGCTAGCGGAACATTAAAAACTATTGACATTGATGGTGATCCATTAAGTTATGCCATTGTCATATCACCTGCTCATGGAAAAGTAACGTTAGATGAGGCCAATACTGGGGAATATGTATACACACCAAATGAACACTTTTTTGGTAGTGACCTCTTCACCTTTAAAGCAAGTGATGGTTCAGGCAACTCAAATGTTGCCACAGTATTTATTACCATTTCTGGGGAGAGCAGTAATGCACCATTAGCTTCTGATGCAGTATTGGTTGTAGGAATGAATAGAACGATCATTGGTAACTTAAGTGGAACGGATCCAGATGGGGATACTTTAAGTTACTCAATCACTACACAACCAAACCATGGGATAGTCACTATTACTGATGTTGAAACAGGATTATATCAGTACGCCCCCTTCGAAGATTATACGGGTAGTGACAGCTTTAGATATAAAACCAGTGATTCACTGTACGATTCAAACATAGCAGTTGTATCAATCTCTGTTAATAGTACACCCACTGTTTTCAATAAGAGTGCTACATTTTCTAGCGCAACCAATAGCTGGAGTGGTGGTAGTGGCGGCAGCGTTGTTTATACAGGGAACCCTGTTGATATAGATGGTGATGGAGATATAGACTTTATTGCAGCATTTGAATCCTTTCACAAGGTGGTTTGGTATGAAAATGATGGATATGGCAATTTTGATGCTCACTTGATAGCCACGGTTGATAAATCGATTTATGTAACTTCTGTTTATGCTGAAGATGTGGATGGAGATGGGGATATGGATGTGATCTCTCCTTATTCAAGTAGTGAATTAGCTTGGTATGAAAATGACGGTAATGGAAGGTTTTCTATTCATGTCATACCAAGTATAGAGGGCAGGCCAGGAAATGTTCATGCAGATGATGTTGATAGTGATGGTGATGTCGATCTACTCAGTGGCTTAAGCTGGTACGAGAATGATGGAAACGAGAACTTTATAGGTCACACAATAACTACAGAAACTGGTTATGGTAGCCTAATATATGCAGCTGATATTGATGGTGATGATGATATGGATCTGCTTACAGCATCTTCAGCTGATGACAAAATTGCTTGGTTTGAGAACAATGGAAGTGAGATATTTATTGCTCACACAATAACTACCTCTGCAGACAACGTCAGATCGGTACACGTCAATGATCTCGACGGTGATGGAGATATGGATATCCTCTCGGCTTCTATGTCGGATAACAAAATTGCTTGGTATGAGAATGATGGGAGTGAAAGTTTTTCAACCCATATTGTAACTCAATCTCTAAAGTATGCACGTAATGTCTTTTCAGTTGATGTGGACCTTGATGGTGATATGGATATAGTGACCGGCTCATCAGATCCGAATGGTATTGCCTGGTTCGAAAATGATGGAGATGAGAATTTTAGTAGCCAAAATGTAAACACGAGTAATTTTAGTGTTTATAGAGGCTTTAGAGGCTTTGTGGCTGATGCAGATGGTGATGGGGATTTGGATCTATTTTCAGCACAGTCGAAAATTTGGTATGAGAACCTGAAGGAAGTCACTTATAGTGAGGGTCATGGTCCCGTTACCTTAAATGATTCCCTTATGTTATCTGGCGGGGCTGGTAATAGTATAAGCAGTGCAACCATTCAACTTGGGAGTGGTTTTTTGGCAGGACAAGAGATTCTTATTTTTTCTGATAGTGAGACAATTATAGGAAATTGGAACAGCACAACAGGGACCCTGTCATTAACTGGTAATGATACAGTCGAAAACTACAAAACAGCATTGCACTCTATTCAATACCAAAACAATAGTATTTTTTACGAAAATTCTACTCGCTTAGTGACAATCGCTGTTTCAGATAGCGGGCTGACTAGTACACCACTAATAATGCGTCTAAATCTTACAAAGGAAAATTACGCCCCGACGGCGCATGATGATTCTCTGAGTGTCCAACTTAATCGTTTTTACGAGGGTTTTTTGAGTGGAACTGACTCAGACGGAAATAATATAACTTATTCCATTGTAACCCCCCCAAGTCATGGATCAGTAGTCATAGCTGATGCGGCTTTAGGCACCTATTTGTATACTCCTGACTTTAACTTTAGTGGAAATGACAGTTTTAGCTTTAAGGCAAATGATGGTGTGAGTGATTCCAATACGGCTGAAGTATCAATTATGGTTAGTGACTTACCAGTTTTGTCGAATATTGCTACGGGGGGATTTTCAATGATAGAGGTAAGTCCATTTTGGACTGCTTCTACATATGCTTCTACATATGCTTCTGATATAGATAGTGATGGTGATATGGACCTTATTACGGTATCAAATAATGAGGTTGCATGGTATGAGAATGACGGTTATGAGAATTTTTCTCTGCATGTCGTATCGACAGCAGTTAGTAGCTACACATCTGTTTATGCAACGGATATTGATGGAGATAGTGATATAGATCTTCTCTCAGCTTCATACAGCAATGATGAGGTTGCTTGGTATGAGAATGATGGAAACGAAAACTTCACAACACATATCATTTCTACTAGTGCTAATGGGGTAAAATCAGTATATGCAATCGATGTAGATGGTGATGATGATATCGATTTGCTCTCGGCATCTATTCTTGATGACGAAATTGTCTGGTATAAGAATGATGGAAGCGAACAGTTCACAACACATATCGTGGCAACTGATGCTGACGGAGCACAATCAGTTCATGCAGTTGATGTAGATGGAGATGGAGATATTGATTTGCTTTCTGCATCTGAAAATGATCGGAAGGTCGCTTGGTATGAGAACGATGGGAGCGAGAATTTTACTGCACGTATAGTGTCAGATAATGCTTACGGTGTGCGATCAATCTATGCAGTTGATATGGATACTGATGGTGATGTTGATCTGGTTTCTTACTCCTACTATGGAATGAAAATTGTTTGGTATGAGAACGATGGCAATGAAAACTTTACAGATCATATTGTGAGTTCAGGGCAATATTTCTCCTCTGTTTATGCATCTGATCTAGATAATGATGGAGATATTGATCTGTTATCTGGATCGGGTAGTCCTAGATATATTCTCTGGCATGAAAATGACGGTAATGAGAACTTTACTGATCATATACTGGATGAAAGTTTGTCAGCCGCTTCTGTTTATGCTGTTGATGTGGATGGAGACGGAAGCATGGATATATTTACATCTGGTGGTAAGGTTAGATGGTATAAAAACCAGGGGCGGCTAAACTATAACGATGGCGATGGTAATGTTGTTTTAAATCAGAGCATCTCTATTAATAGTAGTAGGGATTATCTCGATAGCGCAACTATTAAATTTGACAGTGGTTATGTCTCTGGTCTGGATAAATTATCATTTTCTGATACATCAACAATTACAGGAGAGTGGAATGAATCCATTGGCGTGATGACATTAACTGGGAACGATACTATAGAAAACTACCAGATTGCGCTCAGGTCGGTAAAATATATCAACATTAACGATGATCCCAATATATTAAAGCGTGTACTGTCAATCGCAGTTGCAGATAGCACTGGAGAAAGTACTCCTTTAACAATGCAAATTAATATTTCTGCAGTTAATGACTCACCTATTGTTTCTGATGCTGCTATCAGTACTCAAGTGGGTCAGGATGTTAGTAGTACACTAATAGGATTAGATCCAGAGGGTGATAGTCTTACCTATTCAGTTGTTACTCCTCCCTCTCATGGTTCTGTATCAATTATAAACGAAGCTACTGGACTTTATCACTATATGCCAACGAATGGGTATGATGGGTTGGATAGTTTCACCTTTAAGTTGAATGATGGTTTACTGGATTCAGCTGTGGGAACAGTACTAATTACTGTTCATAAAATGCCTATCTTATTGGATAGATCAGCAACAACTTTCTCCAATAGGGCAAAATTATTAGCACTATCTGATAAAGATAGTTCATCAACCTATACAGTGGATGTCGATGGTGATGGTGATTTGGACCATCTCTATGCTTCTTTCTTTGATAGCAAAATTGGTTGGGAAGAGAATGATGGGAATGGAGATTATACTTTTCATTCTATAGCTAATGCTGATCAGACCACCTCTATACTGTCATCAGACCTTGATAGTGATGGTGATTTAGATATTATAACAGCTGTTTATTTTGGTGATACTTCAAGAAATGTTTGGTATGAAAATAATGGTAATAATCAATTCACACCTCATGTTTTTACCTCCATGATTTTAAATTATTTGACATCAATATTTGCATCAGATATCGACAATGATGGGGATATAGATCTTCTCACTGCTTCCGATTTGAATTATCTTATCTGGCATAAAAATGATGGAAATGAAACCTTTACTTATCACCAAGTGTATAACTCTACAAAAGGTATAACTAGTGTTTTTGCTGTAGATTTAGATGGTGATCATGATGTCGATTTGTTAGCTGCTTCAGCACTAGATAATAAGATTGCTTGGTATGAAAATGATGGTAATGAGGACTTTTATAATTCAAATGTAGAACATATAGTCACTACGGAAGCATATTACACCTCATCTTTATATGCAGCTGATGTAGATAATGATGGTGATGTCGACATTATTACTTCCTCTTCTTCTGAAGGCGTTTTCTGGTATGAAAATGATGGCAGTGGGACCTTTGTAGCTCACACAGTTACAACTTCAGCTCAAAGTGCGTATTCTATATTTTTGATGGATGTGGATAGCGATGGTGATCTGGATATTCTCTCTGAATCTTCATCAGGTGAGAGGGATATTTGGTATGAAAACAAGATGCATATGCTTCAATATATGGATGGTGCTGGTGCTGTAACACTCAATAATGCATTAACTCTCGTTAAGGCAAGTATTGCAAACCTTACTGGAGCAACTGTCCAATTTACAAATGGGTTTTCTGCAGATCAGGATGAGTTGTTGTTTACAGATACAGCGACTATTACAGGTGTTTGGAATGATTCCTCTGGAACGCTAACATTGAGTGGTATTGATACTATTGAGCACTACGAGCAAGCTCTTCGTTCTATCCAGTACCAAAATAATAAGGATGCTCCAGATACCTCTGACCGTACATTATCGATTGTGGTAGCTGATGGATCTGTATTCAGCAATTACCTGAGTATGAAAATTGAGATTACGGCTATTAATGATGCTCCAGTGGTTAATAATGATACGCTTAGTACTCAAGAAGATGCAGATGCGGGGTCAATATTGAATGGTGTTGATCCAGAAGGTGATGTTTTGAGCTACTCAATAGTTACACCTCCTGAGCATGGAACTTTACTATTGTTGAATGCTAAATTGGGTACCTACAGATATAGCCCCAATACAGATTATACTGGTAGTGACAGCTTTACTTTTAAGGCAAATGATGGTGATGTCGAATCCAATCTAGCTACTGTCACTATCACAGTTACACCTGTCAATGACTTACCTGCTGTCAATAATTCAGCCCTAAGCGGTAGTGAGGATCAAAGTCTTGTTTTAAATGAAACTAAATTTATACCATCCTATGTGGATACTGAGGGAGACCCTTTGGCTAAGGTTCGTATAGTCTCTCTTCCTGCTAGTGGTCTGCTGCGAATGGGTGCTGGGACAGTAACGGTAGGTATGGAGATTACTGTTGATGATCTTGATCAGCTAATCTATGAGCCCGAGGCAGATTGGTTTGGAACGGTCTCCTTTAAGTGGGATGGAAGTGATGGAAAAGAGTATTCGAAAATCTCGGCTGTTATGACGATCAACCTTGGTGAATCCAACGACTCACCTACAGGCACAGGCACTACTCTCACTACTGGTGAAGATATTTCAGTTGATGGACAAGTAACAGCTATAGATCCAGAAGGAGACCCGTTAAACTTTGTTAGTGCTGTCTCTCCTAGTTATGGTGTTCTTGTTCTTGCTACTAACGGCACCTTTACCTATACACCAGAAAACAACTACAATGGAACAGATACGTTTATTATTCGTGCTTCTGATGGGAAAGGTGGAGAGGTTGACCTGAAGGCCTCAGTAACGATTACACCAGTCAATGATCTTCCCTCCATGAGTAGAAATCGAGGGAAAACTCTTCAAGATGGTGGAACTATTACCCTATCAAATGATGACCTACTAGCGATAGATCCAGAAAGTGATGGTGTGGTTCGATATCACATCACCAGTGAGCCTATAAACGGCACTATTGTAATGGATGGAGCTCCAATTGGGATAGGTGGAGGCTTTACACAAGAGGATATTAATCTTGGTAGGCTGGCCTACCACCATGATGTTGCTGGCACTAATTCAGATAGCTTCAGTTTTAAGCTAGAGGATGATCAGGGAGGTGAAGTCACTATCATACACACTTTCTTAATTAATATTGAGGTGGTAAATAATGCTCCTGTTGCTGTAGCTGAAACATGGACCACCGATGAGGATACTCCGATAAGTGTGATATTGCAGGGTAGTGATGAAGATGGTGATAACATTATCTATGAACTATTTGGACTCTCTAGTCTAGGTAAGGCTGATCTGTTAGATGAAACAATTGGATCTGTCCGATTTACACCTGATCTGAATGTAACGGGCCACAGTAGCTTTCGTTATCGTCTCTATGATGGCGAAAAATACTCAGAAACGGTGCAGATTACCGTTATTGTCAATCCATTAAATGATCCTCCTATAGCAGAAGGAAGTGTATTTTCTACCTTCCGTGGTACAGCAGTTCAGGGTAATTTGATTGCTTCAGATGTCGATCAGGATGTGCTCAAATATAGCGTAGGCACTTTCCCTACTCGTGGTATCCTTCAACTTGATGAAAGTAGTGGTGAATTTGTCTATACGCCATATGAGGGTTTTGAAGGGCCAGACAGTTTTACTTTCCAGGCCAGTGATGGGAAGGCGACTTCCGAGCATGTTGTCGTTACTGTTGTTGTTGCTGGCGATCCCAGCCTACCTCCAGTAGTAAATGCAATGGAATTTTCTCTATTGGAGGATGAGGAATTTAATGGTCAATTGCTTGGAAGTGATCCCGAGGAAGATCCACTTAGTTTTAAGATTGTTGGGTATGCGCAACATGGTTGGGTAGGGATAGAGAATGCTGGTACTGGCGCATTTCGTTATACACCCAAGGATGATTATCACGGGCTAGATCTATTCAGTTACGTGGCACATGATGGGAACTCAGAATCAAAAGCAGCTGTGGTTGAGTTGACAGTGATTCCAGTCAATGATGCGCCTACCATCTCAGGGGATCCGGCTGCTATTGCGAATCTCAACGAATTCTATCAGTTCACTCCACAGATCAGTGATGATGATGGCGATCTGCTGACAATTCGTATTGAGAATTTACCTCAGTGGGCAAGTTTCAATGAAAAAACAGGGGCAATCACCGGCACTCCCACTCAGCAAGATCTGGGGAGCTATTCCGATATCCGTATCAGTGTGGCGGACCAAGCAGAGCAGGTAACACTCTCACCCTTTAGAATTTCCGTATTAGGTGATGCCCCTGTGGTCACTAATAGTCCGGAGCAGGGGAGCTACAAAAAAAACCAGTCGGTTTCACTCACCTGTCACACGACTACTGATGCAGCATGTGATATCTACTACACCCTTGATGGAAGTACCCCTACAGCATCCTCCACTCGATATATCACTCCAATCCAAATTGAGCAGGACAGCGTACTCAAGTTCCGGGGTATCAGTGCTGGAAGCCCGGATGGTGATGTAGTGATGGCCATCTATAATATTGACACGATACCCCCTACAGTAGAGATTCAGGCCCCACTAGAGGATCAGGCACTCGACCTGTTTACTGCAGTCAGTGGTGTTGCAGCAGATATCGCCCTGGACCAAGTTGAGCTTCAGATTACTGATGGCACTCTATATCTTGCTGAGCAGGAGGGTGTAGAGACTCTGATATTCACCCCTAAAGAGAGCTGGGTTACAGCTACGCTCAATACCCAAGATGGGAGTTGGCACTATGCCACGGATGGGGTGGAATGGCCAGGAGGCACCTATTCGATTACAGCACGGGCTGTAGATCTTGCAGGAAACCAGAGTAGTGACTCTGCGATCTTCCACTACAAGTTGCCCGGTACACAGGCCTATACTCGCCTATCAATGGAGCTCTCTACCTCTGCGATAAAACTGGATGGAGTGCTCGACATCACGGGTAAGTTGACCAGACTGCCAGAGACTACGATGTCATTGGCAGGACGTGAAATTACCCTTAACGTGACCCAGCCAGATGGCAATTCCATCCAGCACCATACGAAGACCAATGATGAGCAGGGTCACTACCAATTCAGCAATATTGATAATTTCAGCCAAAAGGGGCGTTATCAGATTGAGGTTACCTTTACAGAGACCCCGTCACTGACAGCCAGCACAAATAGCAGCCCACTATTGGTGGGAGTCAATGCCGGTTATGCCGTACTGGTGCAGGGAAGAATTGATTCCAGAGAGGGGCTGGAGTCGCACAACCTGACGGCCAATCGTATTTACAGTCAGCTGCTTAATCGTGGTCTGTTGCCAGAGAATATTCGCTACTTCAATTTTGATACAAGCCAGAGTGGTGTTGATGCAATCCCTACAGTAGAGGGGATACGAGAGGCGATTGAGGTGTGGCCACGAGAGAAGATGAATGGCTCACCGGCCCCCCTCACCGTAGTTATGGTTGATCATGGTGATGCTGAGACCTTCTTTGTGGATGGAGAGAGTCAAGTGATTACCCCAGAAACTCTAGATCGCTGGTTTGATACCTTGGAGAGATACCTTAGTGAAGAGGCGGCGGCTGAGTCTAGAAATATCGTACTGGGTTCTTGTTACTCAGGGAGCTTTATCCCAGCACTCTCCTCACCAGGTCGTGTCGTCATTACCAGTGCATCTGCAGATGAGGTCTCCTATAAGGGGCCTAAAGAGTGGGATGAGGCTACCAATTCACCCATCCGTGTAGG
>JABIFG010000195.1 GCA_018650795.1 Fidelibacterota bacterium | reverse complement strand
GGCTAAAAAAGTTAAAAGGATCGGTGGAGACACAAATCGCAGCCTCAGTAAGTATCTTGAGGAAATTGGTCAATATGAACCGCTGGATCCAAAAGATGAGATCTCTCTGGCCCAGAGGGTCAAGCAGGGTGACCGTCTTGCACTCAAAAAATTAACTGAAGCCAACCTCCGTTTTGTTGTCTCTGTAGCCAAAGATTATCAGGGTCAAGGCCTGCCTTTGACTGACCTCATTAATGAGGGAAATCTTGGTTTGATCAAGGCTGCTGAGCGTTTCGATGAGACACGTGGTTTCAAGTTTATTTCCTACGCTGTCTGGTGGATTCGTCAATCCATTCTCCAGGCTCTGGCTGAGCATTCACGTATTGTGCGCCTGCCCTTGAATCGGGTTGGTACTATTTCCAAGATTTCCAAGACTTCAGATCGTTTGGAGCAAAAACTGGAAAGAACGCCTACTGAGCGTGAAATCGCCAAGGAACTGGATATGGCCCCTGAAGAAGTGGCTGACGCTATCCGTATTTCCAAGCGTCATCACTCACTGGATGCACCTTTCCAGGAAGAAGAGAAAAATTCACTCATGGATGTGATTGAGGATGAGCATCAAGATGCTCCCGATTTCGATCTCATGTCTGATTCATTAAAAAAAGAAATTCGATCAGCCCTGGACACTCTGAAAGACAGAGAACGGGAAGTTATCCGTATGTACTTTGGTATTGATCGTGAATATGCATTAACCCTCAATGAAATTGGGGAAGAATTCAACCTGACGCGGGAACGTGTTCGTCAGATCAAGGAGAAAGCTATCAAGCGTCTCCAGCACAAATCCCGAAGTCGCAAACTGCAGACCTATTTAGGTTAATTTAGAAGGAGGTGAGATCGCACTATGTCAGTTATGGTAACCGTAAAACGGGATGAGCCCTTTGAGAAAGCCTTAAGGCGTTTCAAGAAGAAATACGAGAAAGCCGGCATTTTAAAAGATGTTAAGAAAAACTCCTTCTATTTGAAGCCCTCAGAAGACCGTCGCTTACGCCGCGCTAAAGCAGCCAAGCGTAGCCGTCAGACCAGCCGCTATTAATCAATAGCCCTGATCAAAATTAAAAACCCGGGAGATTCACCCGGGTTTTTTTGTTTTAGGGAGATTTTAAGTCTTCAAATGGTTTAAAAAACGCGGGGCTTTCCTGGGGTTTTCGATATCAACAAAACCTGTTTTCAAGCGCGCAGCGGTCAAACAGGCTGCTATTACTTCTATGACATAATTTGGGTTTGAACTTTGGACCAATTGATTAAGAGTCAAATGACTGTGTTGCGTAACCTACTATAAATCAGTCACCTACAAGATAGTGAAACAGGCGGTATCCCAATATTCATGAGTCTATGGTCAATGGATATGCGCTTTTGTTAGGAGCAACCGCCAGAGGTGAGTAGATTTTAATTCGACCTGTCCTGATATAAATCCAGCCTATAACAGTTAATGTTATTACCAGCATTGCGATCAATCCTGAAATACCTGCCTCTGGACCAAAAGGCCCTCCAGTCCATACAGTTGGTCCACTTTGTTCAATTTCAATTAAAGATACTGAATCTTTTAAAAATGCATTTCCGCTTACTGCAAAACCAAAAATATTTCCCTGGAAAAAATTCCAAGTAGTATGCAATCCAATTGAAATGGCAAGACGTCCTGTTAGTATATAGCCAACACTTAAGAATATTCCACCCAACATGATATTTATAGTGCTGGTAAATGTTGCATTGTCATTAAGCGCGTGGGTGAGCCCAAAAATAATTGAAGATACTAAAACAGCATAGAGGACTGCATGGACAGGTTTGTTTCTAAAGTTTAAACCTTCTGCAAAATTCTGCAGTATGTAAGCTCGATAAAACAATTCTTCTGAAATCCCAACAATGAACAGAAGAATAAAAAATGAGAACATACCCGCAACAAAAGATCTATCCGCCAAACCAACATGCAATGTTTCAGAGATAGTCACCCAGCCCATTGCAAGTTCCACCAAGAAAATACCTGTCATTGCGACAGCACCAAGTAGAAGGCCAAACATTAATTCTATAAACCATTCTTTGTTAAAAAGCATGCCAAAATCGCTAATCAGGCGCTTGTCCAGATACTTGGCCGCTAGCCAGACGGTCCCGATCCGACCCATTCGTATGCATGTTAACACAAGAATAAACCACAAGGGCGTGGATCCATCTAAATATTCGGGCAAATCAATAACTTGTTGTAGGCTTTTCTTGAGCACGAGTGATACCAGGAAATATGCAATTATTTCCAGAAAAACGCGATACGCGGCCCTTAAACGAGATTCTTCAAAATTCCAAATCAGCTTTAGAATGTTTTTCATAACTAGTTTTTCCTGATCATTTACCATCGTTCTCTGGCAATTGCATTGAAAATCGATAGCTGGCGATTTCACAAGCCATTGTGATCCTTGACTCAAGAATTGTACCATGAGTACTGATCAGGATAGAACCCATACAAAAACATGGATATAACATGCTTTTCTTAATGACGTTACATGAGCAATATTATATCATGATGATATTAATCATATCGGGCGTACATAATGGTACTTCTTGTGCTTCACTCATTGTATCCCAATATTTATTTCAAATACTCCATCTTGATCGTTTAGCTGAAATGTCGTGAATACTCAAAGAGGTGTGGGGGTTACTGCGTTTCAAAATATTCAAATGCGTCGATTATATCCAGATATACTCCATCAAATCCTGTGGTTAGAATTTTTGTGAGATATGAAGAATCTTCACCATATATAAGCTTTTGCCACCCTGCCTCCCAATATCGGACCTTATAATTCCCCGCCCAGAGTGGATTCTCTTCCTCTAGCCAAGATGGTGAATCGCTATTCCAGCTACTCTTCCAGTAAAACCGATAGTCCTCGGCTTCACCAATACTCATATAGGCAATTATTAATCGAGAACCGCCGTCCGATTTTATTTTCAAAGACTCAATCTCAGAGCTCGTCAATTCTACTGACCCCTGAAAGTAAAGGTCCAGAATGATAACATCATAATTGGTCATGCGCAGATCCTGGAGGAATTGATCTTTTGAACTAAATCCTTCGGGGTTTAATAGATACAGATAATTCTTTGCCTCGGCAAGAGACGTGATTGCAGCTGCATTGACGTTGGAAGGTGTGCTGGGATAGGCAGGGATATTGTCCAGTTCCCTATGATCTGCTGCAAATGATATATAACCTTTTACCATATTCTGATCGTATGAATCATCCATTTTGTCGTGGGTCCAGCAATAATCAGTCGTGAGTACTTCAATGCTATTTTCTTCGGCGATATCCATGAAATTAATCATGTAATTTCTATCATTGACAGAGGTAGCCTCATTATCATCATCATACCCGTAAAATAAATCCTCCCTGCCAACACCATTGATTGCAGAGATGTAGTTCATTGCCGGTGAACCAGTCTCTTCTCCATCGGTTGTTAAGAGTTCATGTCCATTTTGTGGAATAATGATAAAATCGGAGTCAACATCTCGGGCATTGTTGCTGATGCTTTGAACAAAATCCCGCATATCCTGCTTAAAGTCACGATCTGGGAGTGGATCTGAATCTTCTTCACAAGTGAATATCAAACAACATGAACTAAGTATAATTGTATACCCGAACCGCCCTGCAATGCCCACAATCCCTCCTATTTCAAATAAACCAACTTGATCGTCTTGGAGTAATTCCCAGCTTGTAGCCGGGCAAAATATACCCCTGTACCCACTTGATTCCCATGCTGATTCATCCAGATCCACTGCCCTTCGAATTTGCCTTATGAATTGACATCATCCAGAAAAACCATTACCTCTCAATCGCTAATATCAAATACTGTCAGTTTGAGCAATCTTGTTGTTGATACATTCACATTGTAATACATTTAAATATGAACAAACTTCTACAAAAACATTTTGGTTTCCAAGAGATTGAGATAAAACAACTCAATGGCTATGATAATGCAAATTACTTAATCAAAGCTGAAAGCGGAAAATTTATCTTTAAAACATACTCCCTAAACACAGGATCTATTGCCCTGGTGGAAGCGGAGAATGAAACGCTTTTGTTTCTGCAGAACATGAAAAAGAATAAGTTTCCCAAACCGATTCCGTTTATAGATGGCTCACTGGTTAAGGCCCTTGAAATAGCGGGGCAAGAAACAATCTGTAGGATGCTCTCTTTTCTCGAAGGGGAAAGTTTAGGAGAAGTACCACATTCCAAAATCTTATTTCAATCTTTTGGGGTCTTTCTGGCTCAAATGAATATGAAACTTCAGGCGTTTAACAATGACACCATTAAGGCAAGACAATGGGAATGGGGCATTCAGTATTTGTATATGAATGAAAAATATATAAGTGATATCGATGACTTAAAAGACCGCAATATCGTAAACCATTTCTTTCAGCAGTTTGAGGAAAATGTTTCTCCAGTGCTTGACAAATTAAGAAAATCTATCATTCACAATGATGCCAACGAGTGGAATGTTTTGGTGAATAATGGAGAAATATCTGGGTTAATTGATTTCGGAGACCTGGCATACTCTCCGCTTATTAATGAATTGGCTGTAGCTATAGCCTATGCATGCTTTGACAAGGAGAATCCTTTAGGATGGGCTGCTACTATTCTAAAATCATATCATCAGGTAATGGCAATTGAAGATAGTGAGATAGCCGTTTTGTACTATTTGATAGCAGCCAGGCTTTGCATAAGTGTCTGTAATTCTGCTCATTCAAAAAAGAACGATGCCAGCAATGTTTACGCTTTTGTAAGTGAAAAACAGGCTTGGAAACTGCTCCATTGCTGGATGGACATCAGCCCGCTAGAGGCTGAAAGTTGTTTTCGCTCGGCAATCAGTTAGCCTGCAGTATATCGAGGAATGGCAACTGATTTGTAGTCAACTGCTTAGAGACCAGGATTATTTCAAATAAACCATCTTAATGGTTTCAGAATAATTCCCAGCTTCTAACCTCGCGAAATACACACCGGTATCCACTGGCTTGCCTGTTTGATCAAGGCCATTCCATTGCACTTCATAATTGCCTGGGGCTTGAACCTCATTTTGGAGTTTCATGATTTCTTGTCCCAAAATATTTAAGATCAAGAGCTGTACTGAGCCTGCCTCAGGCAGGCTGTACTTTATGGTGGTGATGGGATTGAATGGGTTGGGGT